>NZ_LYRQ01000003.1:0-164676 GCF_001661605.1 Pseudoalteromonas sp. MQS005
CATCGAGTAAATCGTCAATATCAAATTCGTCATCGTCTGCTGATGTGTCAGTTGCCTGCTCATTATTTTCATCGAGTAAATCATCAATGTCGAAGTCTTCGCCCTCTTCGGCGAGCTCTTCACTGAGTGCAGCCATATCATCATTCGATTCACCTTGGGGTTCATCTGGTAATGAATCGTCATCTTCTTCATCAAACAGGCTATCTAAATCATCCGCACTTAAAATATCATCCGATTCGTCAAGATTAATTGTATCGCCCGTGTCATCTTCATCAGGGCTATCAAAATCTTGTTGCATGAAAACATCAAGTTCATCGCCCTCAGTATTTTCATCTTCAAAAACAACATCATCATTAAGTAAGCTTTCTAACTCATCTTGATCTAATAAACTGTCATCATCGAGATCATCATTAAACTCCACATCATCATCAAGTAATACGTCATCCATGTTCTCATCTAACTGCACACTTAAATCATCAAGTGGATCGGGAGCAGGCGCTTCGTCAAGCGTGGGTTCTGGCATTTCATCTAGAGGGTCAGTATAAGCAGGCGCTTGTGGTATAAATTCATCATCGTTACTCTCAGGCTCTTGGTTATTACCACGCTTACGCAGCCACATAACTACAGCAAAAATAATCAACAACGCTGGAATGGTCATTAATAAAATGAGTACCAAAGGATTCGAGAGTAATGCAGCAAAGCTAAATTCATTCTCTTGCTCTTCATCTTTTAATTTTTGCTGTGCAATGATCTCGTTTTGCTTAACGATTAATTCTTTTAACTGTTGTTGAATTTCACTATCTTGGCCTAGTTGTAAACGAACGTTTTCTAACTCGTTTGAAATACCTGTCAGCTGTTTTTTAAGGTTGTTGTTTTCAACTAAAATCTCTTCTACGTTACTAACCGAACTTTTAAACTGCTGCTGAAGCTCAACTAATTTATTACCTTGATCTGTTTTAATCGCTTTTAATTCTTGTTGTAATTCTTTTTTGGCTTCATCAACGTCTGCTTTGCGGGCTTGGGTTACTTGTGTTTGTGCTGAATTGATCTCTGCTTGAGTGAGTGTGCCATTTTTCTTTTTTTCCCACAGTTCATCGTCTTGCTCAGAACGTTGCTTAGCTAATTGCGGGTTTACTCGTCTAATTTCTGCCAAAGTAGGTATTTTTAAATACGAACCACTTTGCATGTGATTTAAGTTTTGTTCTAAAAATGAGTTGGGGTTTTTGTTATACAAGGCCTGCATAACTTGATAAATGCTGACTGAGTTATCTGGGCGAACTTTAACGGCAATACGCCAAAGTGTATCGGTTGGTTTTATTGGCCCAATAGAGCGACCCTGCGCGCCGTAATCTGCGCCTTTAGGCCCTCTTAATTGGGTACTGTCTTGAGAGTAAACAGTCGTTACCATCAGTGCAGACGCTAATATAATAAGTGAAACGAAACCGCGCATGCTGATCCTTTAATGTTTAAATGTTAACGCAGCGCTTTAAAATTAGCGCTTAAACATTGATTATTCTTGCCGTTGTTAGCCACGTGGCCAACGCACATTTTTATTACAATCTATTTTTATTGCAAGCTCTATTCCAGTTACAAACTATAAACCAGTTAAGCCATAATATCCATCGCAACGCATTGAAAATAAATACCTTAAACATCATGATAAAAATGTTTTTATGTTGTTTATCAAGATGTTTACACTCTCTCAGTTAATAAGTGGCAAAAAAATGGCGGTTAAAGCATAAAAAAACGGCAAACCACTGTGGTTTGCCGTTTATTGAAATTATCACTATTTTCAGGCTAATTATATATAATTAGCAATCAGTTCTTCTGCTATTTGTACACTATTAGTTGCAGCCCCTTTACGGGTATTATCACTTACTACCCACATATTTAATCCATGTGGGTGTGAAATATCAGCACGTAAACGGCCGATATAAACAGTATCATTACCACTGGCATCCGACACAGCCGTTGGGTAATCGCCAGCATCATCAATTAGCTCAACACCTGGCGCATCACTCAATAGTTGCTTTACATGCTCAAAATCATAAGGCATACGCGTTTCAATATTAATTGACTCAGAATGACCAAAAAATACAGGGACGCGAACACAAGTCGGGTTTACCGCAATGGTTGTATCGCCTAAAATTTTATGCGTTTCGTTTACCATTTTCATTTCTTCGCGCGTATAGCCGTTATCTTCAAAGCTATCGATTTGCGGTATTACATTAAACGCAATTTGCTTAGGAAATATTTCGTTTTCCATTGGGCGTGCATTCATTAAATTTGCAGTTTGTTTAGCCAGTTCATCAACTGCCTCTTTACCCGCTCCCGACACCGCTTGGTAAGTTGAAACGTTAATACGATCAATGCCGTATGCATCATAAATAGGCTTAAGCGCAAGCATCATTTGAATGGTTGAACAATTAGGGTTGGCAATAATATTACGATTTCTAAAATCGGCTAAGCTCGATGCATTTACTTCTGGCACAATAAGCGGCACTTCAAAGTCATTTCTAAAGTGCGATGTGTTATCAATAACGATACAGCCAGCGTCTGCGGCAATAGGGGCATATTTTTCAGATACACTGCCACCAGCAGAAAATAAACCGATATGCGCTTGGCTAAAGTCAAAGCCTTCAACATCACGTACTTCTATGGTCTCACCACGAAACTTTATATCTTCGCCAGCACTGCGGCTGCTTGCTAATAAAAACAGCTGATCGACCGGAAATTTACGATCTTCCAAAGTTTCAATGATTTGACGACCTACAAGGCCTGTAGCGCCGAGTACGGCAACGTTATATTTTTGCGACATATTTCATCCTCTGTAAGCACGATTAAAACAACCGTGCTAATTAAATTAGTTTGCTGTAGTAAAACCAAGCTGCGCAAGTGCAGCAAGCTCGGTGCTATCACCTTCAACCACCACGGTGCTAAACTCACGTCGGGTTGGATAATTTTTTCGTAAACTGTCAAAGCCTTCATCGGCCAAGTGACGCAGTAAAATGCCATCATCACGGCGTACGTCATAAACTAAGTGCACTAAACGGGCTATATCTGTTTCGCTAAAACTACTTCCTAGGGCGACTTTTTTAATTGCAGGAGGCGGTAAAAAATCATCAAGTGATTTTATTGCGTTAACCCCTTTTAGCTCACACAAGCTTTGATACAACATTTGTGTACCCCGAGCTTTACCCTCAAGAGTATGTCCGGCAATGTGCACACTGGCATAGCGAACATGCTCAAGTAACTCGGTTAAAATGTTAGGTTCGTTTTCCCACACATCCAACACTAAATCGAGCTCAGCGCCGGCTTCCATCACCTCAAGTAATGCTTGATTATCAATCACATCACCTCGGCTGGCGTTAATTAAAGTAAGCCCAGGTTTAAGCGTAGTTAAGCGCTTTTTATCAAGCATATGCAGTGTTTTATGCGTACCTGTTTTTACTAACGGCACATGAAACGTGACTATATCTGACTGCGTTAATAGCTCATCAAGCTCAACGTGCTCGGGTAATAGCCCTTGCTCATACTTTATTGGGTCGCACAATAGTAAATTAACGTTAAGTGCTTTTAGCTTGTGCGCGAGGCAACTACCAATATTACCCACACCCACAATACCAATTGTTTTCCCGCTTAATGGGCTGGCGTTTTCTTGACTTAATGCAAATAAACTACTGATCACATATTCAGCAACCGCAATCGCATTGCAGCCTGGTGCACTGGTAAAAGCAATATTTTTTGCGTTGAGCAAATCGGTATCAATATGATCCACACCAATCGTAGCGGTACCTACAAAGCTTAGCTTATTAGCCTGTGCTAATAATTCACTATTGACCTGCGTGACTGAACGAGTGAGTAATACATCAACATCAATGAGTTGTTCTGGAGTTAATTGCCTGCCATCAAATCGTTCAACCTCACCCATATCTTTAAAGAATTGCTCAACTAAAGGCATATTTTGATCGGCAAGAATTTTCATTGTGAATCCGTTTGGCAAAATGAGACCCTATTGTAACGAACAACCGCCTATTTGCACAAACGAAAAAGCCGAGCATTTTGCTCGGCTTTAAAATAGTTAAAGGTTTACTTAGCCTTTGTATTTGCTCATTACTAATGTGGCATTGGTGCCGCCAAAACCAAAACTGTTAGACATAACCGTATTTAGTTCAACGTCTTTGGCTTCAGTTACAATGTTCAAGCCCGCTGCTTGCTCATCAAGCTCATCAATATTGATAGATGGCGCAACAAAACCATGCTCAAGCATTAGCAATGAAAAGATGGCTTCGTGTACACCTGCCGCACCCAGTGCATGGCCTGTCATTGCTTTAGTTGCGCTGATCATTGGCGAGTTACCACCAAATACTTCTTGAATAGCGCCCAGCTCTTTCACATCGCCTACGGGTGTTGACGTACCATGGGTATTCAAGTAATCAATGCTATCAACGTTTTGCATTGCTTGGCGCATACAACGTACTGCGCCCTCACCTGATGGTGCAACCATATCGTAACCATCTGAGGTTGCGCCGTAACCGGTAATTTCAGCATAAATGTGCGCGCCACGTGCAAGTGCGTGTTCTAGCTCTTCAACAACCACAATACCGCCACCGGCTGAAATCACAAAACCATCACGGTTAGCATCGTATGTACGTGATGCTTTTTCAGGTGTGTCGTTATATTTAGTCGAAAGCGCGCCCATAGCGTCAAATTCCATCGCTAGCGTCCAGTGAAGTTCTTCACCCCCACCTGCAAAAATAACGTCTTGCTTGCCTAGTTGAATCTGCTCAACGGCATGGCCAATACAATGCGCAGAGGTTGCACACGCAGAGCTAATTGAGTAGTTAACGCCTTTAATTTTAAATGGCGTTGCTAAACAAGCCGAGGTGGTGCTCGCCATAGTACGTGGCACCATGTAAGGGCCAACGCGCTTAACGCCTTTTTCGCGAAGGATATCGGCCGCTTCTACTTGCCATTTTGATGAACCGCCGCCAGAACCCACTAATAAACCAGTGCGCTCGTTTGATACTTGTTCGTCGCTAAGGCCCGCATCTTCAATCGCTTGTGCCATTGAGATATAAGAATAAGCCGCTGCATCACCCATAAAGCGCATTGCTTTGCGGTCAACATGCTCTTTAACATCAATATCAATTTTACCTGATACATTGCTGCGCAATTTGTAATCAGCAAATTCTTGGTTAAAAGCAATACCGCTTTTACCCGCTCTTAGTGACTCTAATACTTCTTCTTTATTATTGCCGATGCTTGATACAACACCGATGCCTGTTATTACGGCTCTTCTCATGGGTAATTCCCTTAGCTTAATACTTAATTGTGTTCTATTTTACGCGAATTTAATCACCTAAGTGGTCAGCTTTCTAGCGTACACTTGTACTCTGAACCTACAGCTTATAAATAACGCCAGACTATTTCAAAGAAAACACGTAAAATAATTAAAAAATTATCTATAAAATTGAATTGGTCATGATAAAAAACGCCCACATACACTTTAATGATTTAGGGACACCGGTTGCTAATGACTTTGATGATGTTTATTTTTCTAATGACGACGGCCTCGCTGAATCTCATTATGTGTTTTATCAACAAAACAATATAGAGTCACGGTTACAAAATCATGACCGTGAGCACTTTGTTATAGCCGAAACCGGTTTTGGTACAGGGCTTAATTTTTTAAATACATGGCAGCAGTTTTATGACCACCTGCAATGCCCACAAGTTCAAAGTCAACAGTCTAATAACGTGCAACGACTGCATTTTATTTCTTTTGAAAAATATCCACTTAGCGTAAATGATTTAAAACAAGCCTTGCAAGCTTGGCCTAGTTTAAGTCATTTAAGCGCCCAACTCGTCTCCCACTACCCGATTAATTTAACCGGTTGTCATCGCCTTGAATTTGCCAATGGCCTTGTGGTGCTCGACCTCTACTTTGGTGATGTGCTGGAATGTATTAATAGCATGAGCTACCCACAAAGTGGACTCGTTGACGCATGGTTTTTAGATGGTTTTGCACCGAGTAAAAACCCCGACATGTGGCAGCAAAGTGTATTTAACGCCATGGTTGATATTTCCAGATGCAACGCGACATTAGCCACGTTTACCGCTGCGGGCTTTGTTCGCCGTGGTTTAATTGAAGCGGGCTTTAGCATGCAAAAAGCTAAAGGCTTTGGCCGAAAACGAGAGATGCTAGTTGGCACACTCGCTCAGGCTAATTCAAAACAATCGGCCCCCGCCTATTTTGAGCATCACTTCTCTCCCCTTACCAATGTGGCTGTTATTGGCGGTGGTATAGCCAGCAGTTGTATTCTTTATAGCCTTGCGAAACGCGGTATACCAAGCCACTTATTTTGCCAAGATAAACAACCGGCCATGGGGGCATCTCACAATGTACAAGGGGCGATATATCCGCATTTACAAGCAAAAAATTCGCCACACAGTGAACTATTTGCCCATAGTTTTTTATACGCAAAGCGGCTTTACAATCAATTACTCAACAATGGCTTTTTGTTTGATCACCAGTGGTGTGGTGTGCTGCAACATGCAGTAAAAAAACCATTGGCAGAGCGTCATCAAAATCTCGCTGATAAACAACTGTGGCCAGAGCAGCTTATGCGAAATGTGACTGCTGATGAGGGTGATGCTATTGCTGGGGTTAAAACAGGTTACTCAGGGGTGTTTTTTGAACAAGGCGGCTGGGTTAATCCCCCCCAGTTAGTCAGTGCTATGTTAGATGCCGCACAGCAATTAAATGAGTTTGAGAGCCTATTTAATTGCCACATTGAGCAACTTAACAAACAACCCGATGGCTGGTACTTAACCACGCAAAAACAAACATTTGGCCCTTTTAGCGATGTGATTATTTGCGCCGGTGAACACAGCGATGCATTTGCGCAAACTAAAACGCTCCCTATTGTTGGCGTACGCGGACAGGTGTCACATGTTCAAGCAAGCACGCAATCACGTAAGCTAAAAACCGTGTTGTGTCATAAGGGGTATTTCACCCCCGCTTATTTAGATCACCATTGTATGGGCGCCACCTTTGAAAAAAACAGTAAAAGTCGTGAAGTGACCGAGCAAGATAATCAAACCAACCGCGAGCAACTGCTGAGCTTTTATAACAACACTGAATTTGCCACCAGCTTAGGCAAAATTAGCTCAGCTAAAGCCGCTGTTCGCTGTAGTTTTATTGACCATTTACCTATGGCCGGTGAATGGGTGGAGCAAACTGACTATACACATGCATTTGCTAATTTACGTTTGGGTAAGCGCTATCAATACCAAGCATTAAAAAAACCACAACAGGGCCTGCATATTTTTACCGGCTTTGGCGCGCGAGCATTATGCAGTGCACCGCTATCTGCCGAGCACATAATTAGTAGTTTAAACAATGAACCTCGCCCACTAAGCGAACGCGTAAGCCAAGCTATTCACCCAGGCCGCTTTATTGTTCGTGACCTTATTCGCAATAAAATTTAAAGGTAATAATACCTACAAAGCCCTTTACCGTAATTACCAAGAACGCAGTGTACGTATTGGCTTATACCACCGTAGCTTTGTAACCGAAGTAAGTATAATGATCGAGTAAAAAGTTCTAAAAAACGCCTTAAAAAATAGCTAATTTTAATACTCAGTTAAGTAATAACTTTTCACTAATATGTTTTTTTTAAATAAGCTCGTTTAAATCCCATTTACTCTTTAAAAATAATTTCCTACCCCAAGGTCTGTTTGTACGAACAATCTTTACACTATATTGAGAAGGAATTAATTATGAGTAAGACTTTAATTATTGGCGCAAGTGGTCAAATTGGTAAAATGGCTACCAAACTACTTTTAGAAAATGAGCAAAATGTTGTTGCACTTGTAAGAGACAAAAGCAAACTGCGTGATTTAGAGAGCCCATTTTTAAGTATTGTTGAACAGGATTTAGAAGGTGACTTTTCAAGTGCCATTAATGGCTGCGACCAAGTTATCTTTGCAGCAGGTTCAGGTGGAAGTACAGGCACAGATAAAACCGTACTTATTGATTTGTGGGCAGCGACAAAAGCAGCAACTTATTCTAAAGAGCACGGTGTAAAACACTTTATTATGGTCAGCTCTATTGGTGCAGACGATCCTGATGCGATAGATAGTGACTTAAAGCCTTATCTTGTAGCAAAACATATGGCTGATGAGCATTTAATTCACAGTGGACTCAATTACACAATTGTCCGCCCAGGAACATTAACTGACGAAAGTGCCTCTTTGGAAGTAACAACAGAGCGCCCTAGCGATCAGTCAAAGGCTAAAATTAGCCGCGAAAATGTAGCCAACGCATTGCTTCACGTTGCTACAAACTCATTTAATAGCAATCGTATTTTTGAGTTATTTGATGGCGACAAACCAATAAAAGCCGCTATTAAGTAAGCATTACACTCACCCCTTGCCATGCAAGCTGCATGGCAAGCAGAGTTAAAATCACTTTAAAAATAACCCTAAAACGCGCCACCGAGAGCCGCTTAAGTAATCCAATCCCTAACCAGGTGCCAATGGCTCCGCTTAAAATCATCGCCAGTGTTAACGGCAACCATTGCCAAAAGCTAAAACCCAGCCCCGCATAAACAACGGCTTTTAAGCTATGCTGCAAGGTCATAATACTTGAAAATGTCGCGGTAAATTTAAGCTTATCGTAATGATTAATGTGTAAATAACTCGCCACCAGAGGCCCACTTGCTCCCACAAAAGTAGAAATAAATGCCGTAACTACACCCGCTATTAAACGCCCTAATCGTGAGTCTTTATTAAATTCAGGGATTGTTCCCCACAGTAAATAAATCACAAATAAAGCCACAAACAGCTTCATGCTATCAAGGTTAATATCGCTCACTACTTGGCTCGACAACCCGGCACCAATTAACCCACCCAGAGTAAAATACAACAACATCGGCTTATCAAGATGAGCAATACTTAACAATAATCGATTGGCATTAGAGCCTAACTGCACTAAACCATGAACCGGCACAACCATTGCCATCGGCATAACCGACGCCATTACCACCAACAGCATTAAACCGCCACCCGCACCAAAGGCCGCCGATACAAACGAAGTAAACCCCGCCAGTAAAATAAGTAACAGCGAGATCAAAGGGGAAATGTGTTCAGCTGTAAAAATATCCATATCAAAGCTCGCAGTTAATCATTGGCTCATGATACAAAAAATAGGTAAGTAAGCGACTAGTCTATTAGTTGTAAGGGGTTCGGGATCAGCGGTCAGCGGTCAGCGGTCAGCGGTCAGCGGTCAGCGGTCAGCGGTCAGCGGTCAGCGGTCAGCGGTCAGCGGTCAGCGGTCAGCGCAAGATAAATCAAAGCACAATAAATTCAATCATTTTAGCCATAAAAAAACCCGCAGCTTGATTGCTCAAGTTGCGGGTTTTTTAGGGTTTTTAAACAAACGAATTTAAAAACCGTTATTGGTGGAGCTGGGGGAATCTTAACTAAACATATAACCAACTGAAAAATAACAAAACCCACCTACAAGAAACCACTTGTTGTTACCATTGTTGTTACAATTTGTTTTTGTGTGGGTTCAAATTCGCGTTTTGCAGCTGAACTAACTTAATAACATAGATGCTACTATATTTACTTTGCATTAAAAATGGATCTTGGTGTATTTTAAGAAGCAATTTTATAATGACTTATCAAAGCCTGCTAATGGTTAAAGGAATAACTATGCTAATCCGTATTATTTTATCTATCTTCCTTATTTTTTCTACAAGCTGTTTATCAGCAGAAATTGAATTAGGTATCAACTACGTAACTATAAAAAAATTAAATGTACGCAGCTCTCCCTCGATCAATGGGGATATTGTAAGTAAAAAAATTTTTAGACAAGGCGTAGAAGTAGTTGAATTAAAAAACGGTTGGGCAAGAATATATTTCCATGACAAAAACATTCAACATTGGGTTTCTGAAAAGTACTTAGCTCGAAAGCAGCCAAGTGCAACAATACTTGAGTCAGCAGACCATCACTTCATAAACGAGTTAATTCCAAGAACAATGAGCGATAAAGCGATCTACTATCTACTAAAGGTAAGTAAAAAAGAAAAAACAATAGTAACAATACATAAGCGAGTTAGTTCAAGGTCTATAGGCTACTCCAAAACCGAAATTAATTGCAAAGACAGCACATATAGATCACTTGGATACACTGAAACAAACCCTGAATACTTTTTCAGCTCTAAGGATAAACCTAGAAATTGGACTAAAATTATTAATGGTTCGAGTAAAAGTGATCTGGTTAAGTTCATATGCAATATAAGACAATACCAATAACCCTAAGCTTTACTGATTTAAAAGTCAGGTTTATAAACTAAGCTGAGTATAAAGCCTATATTACAACACTATGAGCCTACTAAACTGACTTCCGAAAACCCGTGTAAGATAAAGCCCAAAAGCCATGACAGATAAAACTTACAGGGCTTAGAATTTTAGCTCGTTTAGAGCTTAATGAATACACGTGCATATCTCTCCGTAAAACAGCTGTAAAGTGTATATTTGGTACTGTCTTTTTATGAGCCTAAAATGATAGGTTTTGTAAGGTTTTGTTAGGTTTTGTTAGGCTTATCAAACTAAGTTTTACTAAGTATTAACGGCTCATACAGTTGAGGTTTTATCAGGTATAAAGACTAGGATAATTTAGATTTCATCAGTGCAAAAACAAATCCATTCGCTAAGCTCTTAAAATAAATAGAGCCATTTAAAAATCAATTTTTGACAATGTTTGATAACCTGACAGCAAACAAAGTTAGATATAAAGTGTTTAATTGCTTTGTATTGTATACATTCCTTAAAGCTTAGGCTTAACCCTACTTGAGCCGTGGTTTTTAGTTTGTATTGGTTTATAGCCCTTCCCTCTGGCTTTAGCAAGGTAAGACATACGCCATATAGCGCCTTGCTTTTTATCATGCTCATTTCGTTTAAATCTATAAAAACAATTTTTTGGTATCCATGGACGCACACCCAATGTATTTCCCATTTCTAAAATAAATTCATTTATCTTACTTGGGTAGCATACTTTGTTAGCATCAAGAATAACTACCACATGATAATGCTGCTTTTTCGCTCTTTCTTGCTCCCGCGTCCAATGGTAGCCAAAGATAGGCATTTTATACCTTTGCTTTATAAAACCGCTTAAACTTTCCATAACAGCAATAATAAAACGGTTATCATTTGTTTGATATGGAATACCGATATCAAATCGTAAAACTAAAACTTGGCTATAGTGTGTTAAAACTGCCTCAAGCTGATCTAACATACTCTTCATTTGCGCTGTGTAAATGCCGCTCTTTGACGTATGAACTTGCCAAATGTTCTGTTTATGGCAAATTACAGGTGAGTGACTCACATACTGATAATTAGACACAAATACTTCCTATTAGATAATATAAATATCCGAATGATAAAAGGGGTGTTTTCACTAGTGTCATTATTCCACGGCTTGCTAACTCGACCTTATACAGTAAGTAGTAACTAACAACCTTCATTTTTAATGAAAACAAACCTATAAACCACTGCCGCTAAAGACCGCAATAAAAAAGGTTTAAGGGAAAAGACTGGATACACACGCCCTTCAATGTTAGTGGAAACTCACATGAAAGCCTTTTTTATTATGAGCTTTACTTATTATATAATGCTAAAAGCTGGTGGCAGTTTAGCTACTCACCACCAGCCCTCAAAATAACCAATCTAAAGCCGTCTAACTAATCCTTAGCCGGTTTTTCTTTATCAAAGACAGGCTCATTAGCCGCACCAGTAACCTTTAAATGCTCGGTCACAATAATAGTTTTAACCTGCTCAATACCCAGTTGTTTAAGGATTTTAACAAGGCTCTTTTTTGCCCTTTGTTCTCTTTCCTTTTTGACTTTATGCTTAACTTTTTCACGCTGAGCCGCTCGTTTATTGAAAAACTCAAATCGTTGTAGCTCTGTCATAGAGTGAGAAACCTTTAACCCAACCTCACGCTTACTTTGATAATCAATAAAGCATTTCATTTTAAGGTGGCTATGCTTTGCATCTTCCTTATCTAATTCAACATTGGCATACCCTCTACCAATTGGGCTTGTAGATTGACCGTTGAGCCATGCGAGCAAGATTGAACGGTGAATAATGTCCATTCGAACTAGCTCCTCAAAAGCTGCTGGCGCTAACTTTTCCATATATTCCAATGTGATTGGTGTTGGCAGTTCATTTAAATTAATCATTAGCTGCCTCCAAGTGAGTGTATTTTTTTAGTAACTCTTTGCGTCTTGCTACAAGTTCAGAAACAAATTTTTTAATTTGCTCATCGTTATAGCCTACTATTGTTACGGCAAGCGTTGCGTTTATTTCTGTTTCATAATAAGCGACACCACGTTGTCCAGTTGATATTGGTGGGGGCATTAGTCCAGCTTTTATTTTTTCTTGCTGCTTAGTTCGAGCCCAAGGAACAATTTCCATTAGCTCTTTGGTGCGAATTAATTTAAGAATATCTACCATCTTGTTACCTCTTGTTGAGTGTTGTTAATAAACTAAGAGGTAATTTATGAGATTTTAAAGTAGCTAACGGGGAAGATAATTTAAAAAATTAAAGAAGATTTTCCCTTTCTAGCTTTTTAATAGCTTTTTTGACTGCATCAATATTAGAGCCTGAAATGTGATACTCCTCAAATATACAAACCAATATTTTTCTAAACATAGTTTTTTTGTCATCGTTTAAGCCTGCTTTATTAGCAACTTTGCACCAACCACCAAACAATCGAATAATGAAATAATCCTTAGATGTTAGCTTTCTATGTTTTAGCTTAAAATTTGTTAAATCCTTTTCAAGGGTATCAATAGAACTCCATTGTTCACGTACTTTTTCACCTTTGTAATACCTTAAATCATTTCTTATTTTTTTTATTTCTGATAGTTTTTTTTCAAGCTTTGATATTTCAGCAATTTCATTTTTCATTAAGTCAGATTTAGTGCCATCTGTTGCCTGCTCAATGTTAGAGGTTGCAATCATCACAAGCAGGTTTATCCCGTTCAGTATAAGTGTGTTATTTTGATGATCCTTTAACCCCAATTCTATCATTATATTTTTAGCTAAATAGTTAACGGTTTTATTACCCTCAAGCTCAGAGTAAGTAACTAACTCATTTGTTTTCATATTACTTTCAACCCCTTGATCCCTGCCAAGGAGCTACTCCCACTAGCCGCATTTTCGATATATTCAGACCACCAGCACATCATCACTTTTCTACGCTCAAAGTAATCTGTACGGTTATATGCTCGCCTTACTTCGTTTGTATCAACATGCGCTAAAGCTGCCTCTATTACGTCAGGGTCAAATCCTTGTGCGTTAAGTGTTGTACTAGCAAGCGAGCGCAAGCCATGCGCCACCAGCTCGCCTTTAAACCCCATACGCTTTATTGCTGCATTAGCTGTTTGCACGTTCGCGTGGCTGCGTGGGTCTCTATCTGCGGGAAATACATATTCACGGTGCACGCTTATTGGTTTCATTAATTCAAGTAAAGCGAGTGTTTGCGGTGTAAGGGGTATGCGTTGCTCTTTACCCTTTTTCATTTGCTCGGCTGGTATAACCCACATGCCAGTATTTAAGTCTATATCTTGCCATTTAGCTGTTGCAGCCTCATTAGGGCGTGTCATGGTATGTAATTGCCATTCGATTAAACAACGCGTTGTAAGCTTAATACTGGCACGATTTAAGGCACTCATTAGCTCTGGCAATCTATCCACTTCAATAGACGGCATAGCGCTTTTTTTAGGCGTTTGGAATGCTTGCCTTATATTCGCTAGTGGATTGGCTTCTATAAGCCCACAGTTAACCGCATGCACCATTACTTCGTTAATGCGCTGGCATAGTCTTTTTACAGTCTCTAAACTGCCCTTTGCCTCTATGGGTCGCACTAGCTCTATTACCTGAAAGGCTTTTAGTTTACTTATTGGTTCATCACCAAACGCAGGAAAGGCATGATTAGTTAACAGATTTAAAGCGGCTTGTGCTGTTTGTGGTTTTATTTCTGTTTTCTTTTTTTCAAACCACATTAAAGAAACTGCTTTAAATGTTTGTAGGTGTGTTTCATGTGCTTGCTTTTCATCTAGCTGGCGCTGGTGGATAGGATCGATATTTTCAAGCACTAGGGCTTTATATTTCTTATGGCGTTCTCTAGCAGTTTTAAGGCTTATATCAGGGTAAGAGCCAAGCCCCATATTTTTACGTTTTTTAGTAATTGGCGCTGTGTAGTTATAAAGCCAAAATTTACCGCCACTGGGCTTTATTCGTAATGTTAAGCCGCCACCGTCAGTAAGGTTATATTCTTTATCATCTGGTTCAGCTGATTTAACTCGGTTTGCAGTGAGTTTGTGAATAGCCATTTGTAACAACGATCCCTATGTAAAATTCCAGTTGTTACGATTAGTGTTACAACAAATCGCGGTTGTTACAAGTTTTAAACGGTCACTAATGGTTAAACTATAGGCATAAAAAAACCCGCAAGGCTCGAATTAACTAGCGTTGCGGGTCTTTTACGGTTCTTAGCAACGTATCTAAAAACCTTTATTGGTGGAGCTGGGGGGATTTGAACCCCCGTCCGAAAAGCCTCGACCGTCGGTACTACATGTTTAGTATTGTCATTTAATTAACCTTTAAATCCCGGACAAACACGGTAGATAAAGGCGAGGCCGCTTAGTTTTAACGCTTCAACCCCGGCCAGGGTTTCCGTCGCGATCAGGTGTTAGGGTGACACTCCAAAATCCAGTCCACAAGAATACATGGAAGGAGCGCTAGCCAGCCTAAGCTGCTAGAGAGTAGTTATCGTCGTTTGCGATTACTTTAAATTGCGGCTTTTTTACGAGGCAAACCGCACCTCGACATGCACCTTGGGCTTCTTGAATTCCGTCGAATCCTAATCAGCCCCTGAATAAGGTTACTCATTCAGAGCGTACAAGCAGTATAACTGAGTAACCCATCAATACTCAACACCTTAGGCGTTTTATTTTATTGGTTGGTTAATCCTGCATCAAATACACTTTTAAATGTAAAATATTGGATAATTAAGAAACAATTACTTAACAAGTATGATGCTTTATGCTCAAATGTAGGGCTAGACCTTGGTCTAATACAATATAAAAAATAATAACAGGCATATTACCTAGAGGATTTATAAATGTCGGTTTTTTCTTTTGATGAGCAAACGGGGCATATCTCTTTGCTCTCCCACCCTAATGTCTCAGGTTTAGCCTCAACAGCAACACAGCTTATTGAATTAATTAGTCAGTCAGAATATTGCGAGTGTGACATTATTGTTAGCAATATTGGTAAGTTGTTTGCTCAAAATAACGCCGAAGAAGCCCCCTCTTTGGTGGTTGCTCAAGCCATTGATGCAAAACTAACCATTAACATTGATGAAAAAAATATGCTTGTTGAAGCTACCCTTATTACTGCTAAGGGCGGTAAATTACTTAACATGGAACAAGCTATTGACGTGTTAGCTCAGGCAGGGATTGTAAAGGGTATTAGCTCTCATGCATTAGAACAGTTATTGGCACAACAATTTGAACAATCCTCAGGAAGCACGCATTGCGCTGAAGTCGCTTTTGGTCGCGCGGCTAAAGTGGGTAACGATGCCAAATTTGTGCGTCTTTGCTGCACAGCGCAAGACCGCGTACTTAGCCCGCAAGCTAAGGGCGGTGGTAAAGTCGATATGAGAAACCTAGGTGATATTATTACTGTAAAACCTGGGTGTGAACTAATGCGGCGTATTCCAGCAACATCGGGAGTTGATGGCTTTACTGTGTTTGGAGATGTGCTAACTGCAATCCCTGGCAAAGAGCATAAATTACAACCTTTTGACGGTACTAAAATTGCGCCCGATAACCCCAACTTACTAATTGCCGACTGTACTGGTGTACCGGTTGCCCTTCCCCGTGGTATGCGTGTTGATGATGTTTTATGTTTTCATAATATTGACCCAAGTACCGGCCATGTTGAATTTGATGGCAGTATTATAGTCAGTGGTGATATAAAAGATGGCATGCGCGTGACTGCTACCGGCGATATTACTGTTTTAGGTTTTGTTGAATCGGCGCAGTTAAAAAGTAATAACGCCATCACAATAGTAAAGGGGGCAATTGGCAGAAAACGAGAAGCCGATGAGCCATTCACCTGTTCTATTTTTGCTAAACGAACCGTTGCACTTGGTTACTCTCAATACTGTGACATAAAAACGGAGCAAAACTTATTAATAGAACGCCAATCATTACATTGTGACTTGAGTGCTGGAAATTTAATTAGGGTTGGCAGCGCAAAAGATCCTAAAGGGAAAATTATTGGTGGTCATATTCTAGACGCAATGCGCATTGAAACAGGTGAATTGGGCGCACCAGCAGGAACTAAAACCCGTGTTTGCATTGCACAGCGATGGTATGTGCTAAAACAAAAACAAGCGCAAATCACTGACTTTGAAAAAGTTTTAATTAGTAAGTCAATTGAACTACAGCAAGCGCGCCAGCGAATTAGTAAACAAGTTGCAAGCGCACAGCGTCAGCAGTTTTTGAATAAAATAACAACGAATGAAGAACACATAGCAAACCGAAGCGCCAGTATCAGTCAGCAAAAGCAGTTGCTAAGAAAGAAAATGGCGCAGCTTTTAGCGCTCAGTCGTTTAAAAGTGAATGAGCTTATGCACCCCGGGGTGGAGCTTAAAATTGCACGAGAATCAATTAGCTTTTCGCGTAATTATCCACCACATTTAATCACTCACAGTGAAGGTAAAATAACGCAATCGTTTTAATAACGCATATTAAGACTGGCTCAGCCCACACAGTGAACACTCATTAATATGAGCTGAGTTTACGCTAATCTTGGTTGCTTACTTCGTCTTCGTTTTGTTGTGTTTCATCTATAGCAAGTGGCCAACCACCTAGTTGCTGCCAACGATTAACAATTAAACAATATAATTCAGCGGTGCGTTCTGTATCGTATAACGCAGAGTGTGCTTGTTTGTTATCAAACTCTATTCCTGCCGCGCGGCACGCTTTAGCCAATACTGTTTGCCCTAATGCCAAGCCTGCAAGTGATGTGGTATCAAAACTAACAAACGGATGAAATGGTGTGCGCTTAATATTATTACGCTCAATAGCCGCATTTAAAAAGCCATGATCAAAAGCAGCATTATGAGCAACCACCACTGAGCGCTGACACCCTGCGGCTTTTTGCGCTTTGCGCACTACTTTACAAATTTCTTTAATCGCCTCTTCTTCAGGGACTGCCCCTCTCAGTGCTGAAAAAGGCTCAATCCCATTAAACTCAATAGCGGCTTGTTCAATGTTTGCACCCTCAAACGGTTGCACATGAAAATGAACGGTATGATCGATACTAAGCAGTCCTTCGTCATCCATTTTTAAGACGGATGCTGCAATTTCTAGTAGTGCGTCAGTTTCTTTGTTAAAACCGGCGGTTTCAACATCAATAACCACAGGAAAAAAGCCACGAAAGCGTTGTGCGAAAAGTGTTTGCTCAGTATTTGCCATAGTATTCTTGGTTTATAGGGATTAGCTATCTATTATGTCAAAGTTGATGGCCTGTCGGCTAGGGGATTTATTGATTAATTGCAGTTAAACTATAGGCATGTTACTTGCTTAGTAATTAGGGTCTGTTGACCTTTTCGGATTAAAATTTGTTCAAACTAGGGGCGGTTTAATCGCGGCGCGAGGTTTGTAACCTAGTGGGCTAAGTAAAAACCGAGCAACAAAGAGTAAATCGCCCCTAGGCAGAACCCAAAGGGCAGCGCCTGTTTGGCATTAATGCTGTGTTATCGCCTATTTATGGGGAATAACCACACCACATAGGCTCTGCCTTGCCTAAATACCAAACAGGCTGCTGCAAATTTAACCTTGAAAGGTCAACAGACCCTAGCGTTTGCGCTGAATTATTTGCTGTTGCGTAATATTTTACGGTTTTTGTCACTTTTTTGGCAGAGCTAGATAACTGGAGAATTCTCGATGAAGTGTAAGTTGTTATTTATTAGCCTAGGCATTAGTAGTGTGCTGTATAGTTTGAATACAACTGCGGCAATGCGCCAGTACACGGCTAACCAAGATAATTCAAACTGGAACTTGGTTAAAACAACTCGCTTACAATGCCAATTAAATCATGAAGTTCCCTACTATGGCGAGGCTATTTTTAAAGCATCTGCAAGTAAAAACAAAGATCTCACTTTTAATTTAGACATGGTGGTACGCCCAGAAAATTACGCGATTGCCGGTTTAAAAGCGGTGCCACCTAGTTGGCGAGCAGGTCGCCCTGCCCGTGATATTGCTGATATGAAATTACTTAAAAAGTTTGATGGTGAACTAGGTAATAAAACAGCGTGGGAAATGCTAACTGAGCTTGAAAAAGGCAACCAACCTACCTTTTACTATCAAGATTGGCAAAATAGTGCCGACAAAATTGCCGTGGGAATGTCTAATATCAACTTTAAACAAGCTTATTGGGCGTTTTTACAATGTCGCGACGAATTACTGCCATATAATTTTGAAGATATTTCGTTCACTATAATGAACTACGAATCCAATAGCAGTAAATTAACCAAATCATCTCAGCAACGCCTTGATAAAATTGCTGAGTATTTAAAAAACGACCCGAGTATAGAATCAATTAGTATTGCATCGTACACCGATAGTTATGGCGGTCGCTGGAATAACCTCGATTTATCAAGAAAGCGTGCTAAGGAGATTAAAGATTACATGGTTGGCTTAGGCGTTGATGAAGCTAAAGTGGTTACTGAAGGCTTTGGTGAAAAACGCTTTGTAGATACTAATGACAATATTTTAGGCCGTGATAAAAACCGCCGCTTAGTGATTCAAATCGCTAAAATGTAAATTGTCGTATTCCTTTTCGACCGACGGTGTAATGGATAACGCTTTCGGTCAATACATACCATTTTTGTGATGCCTATTTTATACATAGCAAACAACCTCCCTTTTAATTATTAACATTTAGCTTTTTATTTTTTCATTTATATTAATAAGTTAAATTTCCTTTTTTTGATGATTTTGGCTTTTTTAATACAGTTGTAAATAGAAGATTACATTTTATTTTGTCTCTTTTATGACAAAACTATTTAAGTTTTACACAACTAGTTATATCTTGCGTGTCTCTCACGTTTGATCAGGATCATTAAGTGCTTAAAAATAAAACAATAGGTAGCATGTTAATTGTTGCAGGAACCACCATAGGTGCAGGTATGCTTGCCCTGCCTATCGCCTCTGCAGGGCTTGGATTTAATACCGCGATGGTATTAATTATCGGTTGTTGGTTACTTATGACCTACACCGCTTTACTTATGTTGGAACTACATCAATACGCCCCTCGCGACGCCACCTTAAATACCTTGGCTAAGCTTTGGCTAGGTAAGCGCGGTCAGTATGTGGCTAACTTTTCAATGATATTTTTATTTTATGCGTTATGCGCGGCCTACATAGCAGGTGGCGGAGCCCAGCTACAAGAACGTATAAACACTGGTTTTAACTTAAGTATTGCCCCACAGTTAGGCTCCGTTATTTTAGCAGTGGTGATTGCAGGTGTTGTCACTTTAGGCACCAGCAAGGTAGATAAGCTTAATAGAGTGCTGTTTAGTATAAAAATAGTAGTATTGGGTAGCTTATTTTATATGCTTACGCCTTATGTGCATGGCCAGCACTTACTTGAAATGCCGGTTGAGCAAGGGCTGATACTTTCGGCTATTCCGGTGGTATTTACCTCTTTTGGCTTTCATGGCTCTATTCCTTCTATTGTTAAATACGTTGGCCTTGACATAAAAACCTTACGCAAAGTTATGATTGCAGGCGCCTCTTTACCACTGGTTATTTATGTATTTTGGCAAGTATTAAGCCAAGGTATAATGAGCCAAGCCCAACTTCTCGAAAGTGAAGGCTTAAGCGGGTTTGTAGCCAGTGTGGCAAATATTGCTAACAACACGAGCGTTTCTACAGCGGTTAAGCTTTTTGCTGATTTAGCGCTGGCAACGTCATTTTTAGGGGTGAGCTTGGGGTTGTTTGACTTTTTTGCTGACACATTCAAAAAAGCAGATACGAGCGCAGATAGAATAAAAACCGCATTTATTACCTTTATCCCTCCTCTTGGGTTTGCTTTATTTTATCCGCAAGGGTTTATTATGGCGTTAGGTTATGCCGCCATTGCATTGGTGATATTGGCTGTATTTTTGCCGGTGAGTATGGTGTATAAACAGCGTCAAGGTGTTGAAAAAAGCGGTTATAAAGTACGAAGCGGTAATATTGGTTTAGCCATAGCCGCTTTGTGTGGCATTTCAATTATTAGTGCGCAATGCCTGCAAATGGCAGGGCTAATACCTGCAATAGGTTAATACCCAATAATAAGTAATACTCTATTGGCAATACCCCCAAACAAGAGTTTGGGGGTATTGCCATGCAAACGCTAACGTTAAAACACGATTGCTTTTCCTCTACCGCTTTGCTCTGACGCCGCATCTAATTTGCCATTATGATTAATAATCACATGCATATCACCAAAGTGGCGTTCGTCCACTGTGTAGCCCATTTTTATCAGCTGTTGTATTACTGATGGCTCCAAGCCGGCATGTGCTCTGATCACATTTTTTGGCCATAACTGATGATGAAAACGTGGGCTATTTACCACATCATCGGCGCTCATATTAAATTCAATCGCGTTGAGTATCGATTGATACACCGAGCTAATAATAGTAGTGCCACCTGGCGACCCTGTTACCATTTTCACCTGATTATTACTGAGTAAAATAGTGGGGGTCATAGAGCTGAGCATACGTTTATGCGGCTGAATTTCATTTGCTTTGCCGCCAATGGCACCAAATACATTCATAACCCCGGGTTTAGCGCTAAAGTCATCCATTTCATCGTTTAAAATAAAGCCTGCGCCTTCTACCACCACACCACTACCAAAGCCTAAATTAATGGTGGTGGTATTAGCTACAGCGTTACCCATGTTATCGACAATGGAAAAGTGAGTGGTTTGCTCGCTTTCTTTTAAACCGGGTTTAATGTTTTCGGTGGTTGAAATAGCCTTTAAATCTATACTGCTACTACGGTTTTTAAGATAGTTTTCTGCAAGTAGTTTTGCTGTAGGTACTTGGTAAAAATCAGGATCGCCTAAGTACTCTGCTCTATCGGCAAATACTCGCTTACCTATTTCAGCCAATAAATGCACATACCCTACTGAATTATGTTGTTGTGCAGGCGTTGGTTTTTTAAGCTCATACATTTTCAGCCATTGCAATATAGCAATGCCGCCTGAACTTGGTGGCGGTGAAGTAAGCACTTGGTAGCCATTCCAGTTCGCTTTTATAGGAGTCCGCGATTTAGCACGATAACGTTTTAAGTCATCTTGGTTAATGATCCCGCCATGTTGGTGCATAAATTTTGCAATAATTGCGGCAGTTTCACCTTGATAAAAGCCATCTTGACCGTCATCGCGAATGCGTTTGAGTGTGGCAGCTAGCTCTGGTTGTTTAAAAAGCGCACCTGCCGTAGCTGTAGCAAAATAACTGGCAAAATTTACTTTAATGTTTTTATTATTTAGATGCGCTATATAGTCCTCAATCAGCTGAGCCAACTTTTCAGGCACAACAAAGCCCTGCTCTGCTAATGTTACCGCAGGTTGCACTAACGCTTTCCACGGTAACGTACCATGCTTTTTATGGGCTAACCACATTCCTGCGACACTGCCAGGCACGCCACTAGCGTGTATGCCGTAAATAGATTTATTTTCAATTACTTGCCCCTGCTCATCTAAATACATATCACGATGCGCGGCACTGGGCGCGATTTCGCGGTAATCTATAAAATCACCTTTTCCATCTTTATGGATAAGCATAAACCCACCGCCACCAATATTACCCGCTTCGGGGAGCGTAACGGCTAATACAAACTGAGCAGCAATAGCGGCATCAATCGCGTTGCCGCCTTGCTCTAACACGGCTTTTGCAGCGTGGGCACTAAATGTGTCGGGCATGGCAACGGCACTCTGTTTAGCCGCTACATTAAAAAAGCCTACTTGTATTATTAAAACACTGCTAATAATTAGCTTGCGTGGTGAAAAAAGTGATCCCATCCCATATCCTTAGGTTATTTTTATACATTGATGGCAAACATTAATGCACAGTAACAAACACTAGGTCAATATTTATACGCCACATTTAAAGAGCTTAGGATTGTTATTAGATTATCCACATGACTTTGAATAAAGTACGGCTGTTAAATTTGAGCCATCCTCTGTATGAATATAATAATGTTTAAGCTGCATACCGAGTTTTTTCATAACATTAATTGAGCCAACATTTGAGGTCAGTGCTGTAGCGCTAATTGCCTTTACTTGGCGTTGTTTTTCAAGCTCTGAACAAATAGCGCCTGCCGCTTCAATAGCATACCCTTTGCCCCAACTCGCTTGCTTAAACCGCCAGCCCACTTCAATATCACTAAAATCAGGCGTATCTGAAAAAAAGCCCATCGGCCGAACAAGCACCCATCCTATAAAGGCATTGCTTTCACGCAAGGTTACTTGCCATAACCCCCACCCTTGTTGCTCGTTACGATAAGCAAGCATTCTAGGAATACTGACTGTTTTTATCTCTTCAAGCGAAGTGGGTTTACCTTGTGTTAAATACTGCATAACGGCTGGGTCTTGATCGAGCTCGTATAATTGCGGCCAATCATGTTCGTCCATTAATTTAAAACTTAATCGTGTTGTTACAGCTATGTTCATTTTCATTGTTGTATAGTTACCTCTGAAATATAATTTTCTCTAAAGGAGATAGTCAATGAAGAAGTTAGCAGGTTTAGCTTTATTAGGCACTTTAATTACGTTAACTGGCTGTGAAGATGCCAACGAAGTAAAACAAGATGCAAAAGAAACAAGCGCTCAAGTGAAAGAAAAGCTTGATGAAACTTGGAATGAAGTAAAGGAAAAAACCAATGAGCTTAAAAATGATGAATCATTAAATGAGCTACTTGAAGAGAGTAAAGAAATGGGCTTAGACATGTACGACGACGGCAAAGAAGTAGCTGTTGATGCATGGATTAAAAGCAAAGAAGCGGCTGGCGAGCTGACTGAAAAAACCAAGCAAAAAGCACGTGAAATTGCCGCAGAAATTGAGCAGGCACGTAAAGAACATAAAGAAGGTTAATTATTTTTAACCATAAAAAAAGGTAAGCCATGGCTTACCTTTTTTGTTTTACTTTTAAAGTAAAATATAGATTATAGTTCAAAGTCTTTTTTGAATTTTAAACCAAACTCACTACGATCATTACTGCGCATAACGCCAACAAAGCCAGTTTGCTGTAGACGTCCTACATCGTAAACTTCGTTTAATACGTTTTCGCCATATAACGTTACTTCCATATCACCGTATGGGTTAGTGTAAGAAATATTAAAGCCAACGAGCTCACGCGAATCAATCGTTTCACTCTTATTGAAAACTGATTGACCTTGCATTTCACTGCGGTATGAGTAATTTGCATTCAATGCAACTGTGCCACCATTACTTAAATCTACAAAGTAAGAAGGCGCAACCATCACTGTCCAACGCGGAGTCAATGCTGGTGAATCACCTTTACCAATACCTTGTACGCCCTCGGCGACTTCGGTAATCTCTGAGTCTAAATAACCTACCGCACTGCGAATAGTAAAGTCATCAGTTATTGCAATTGTGGTTTCAAGTTCAATACCTTGCGCTTTAGACTGACCTGCATTCTCAACGATAGTGACAAAGCCACCACCCGCAGTTGGATCTGAGAATGGTAGTGCTAAGTCAGTGTAGTCGGTAACAAACATCGCAAGCATCATAGACACATTTTCATGTACTTGGCCTTTTAAACCAATTTCGTAGTTAACTGCTTTGGTTTCATCAAACGATACAAACTGATCTGGACCACCAAATGGGCGCGGCGGGAAACCACCTGTTTGATAGCCTTTTTGTACTTGGCCGTACACATTCATATTATTGCTAAGCTGATATGAAGCATTAATATCCCATGTCACTGCATTAAAGTCTGCACTAATGTCCTTTCGCTCAGGGAAGGTTGGGAAAATAGCATTCGCATCTTTTTTATCTTCTGAGTAACGAAGGCCACCGCCTATTGTTAAATCATCAGTTAAATCGTAACTACCATTAATGTAAGCTGCGTATGAATTTGTTTCTTGATTGATTTCAAAAAATCCAAAGCCACCAAATGACGGAGTAACACCATCATTTAGCACGCCATCAAGTGTATTAAACGGGCTAAATACAAAATCTTCTGAGCGAGTAAAACCATCTTCATTAAAGAAGTATAGACCCGATACAAAGTCCATTTTATCAAACGTTGCGTTTAGCTGAACTTCAAAAGAGTATTGATCTGCACCGCCTACTTCTGGGAACTCAGATAAGTTAAGTGGTGATGCATCATCATCTAAGCCACCTTCATACTCAGAAGTACGGTAGCTTGAAATAAACTTAGCTGTATACGTATTATTAATGGCCCAATCAGCTGTAAATGACGTGCCCCAACCAGAATATGAAGTTGACTCAATACCAGCAACCGTTGTGCCTAAATCATCAGGGTTTTGAGGAATTAAGTCTTCAGTTAATAATGGGAAATCGCCATTGAATACATCATTTGAATCTAATGAATCTGTTAGTTCAATAGTATAAGGTGATTGACCTGATTCATTATCAACCCCATCTAATGAGAAAGTAAACGCTAAATCACTGGTGGCTTCATATTTAAGCGCGATACGACCACTAAACTCTTGCTCTTCACCAATTTCTTTTTCAGGGTTAGCTAAATTTACCGCCGTACCTACACCGTCACGTTGTTTGTATGACGCACTGGCTGACATGCTTAAATCATTGGTTAGTGCATTATTAAAATAAATATCGCCAGCAATACGTCCACGGCTACCCACTTTAGCAGTTGTCGTTAAAATACCTTCATCACCAGGTTGTTTAGTTATTACATTTACCGCGCCACCTAATGTATTACGACCATAAAGCGTGCCTTGTGGTCCACGCAGAACTTCAACTCGCTCAACATTAGGAAGCGATAAGTTAGACCCCATTTGGCGACCTAGGTAAACGCCATCTAGGTAAACACCTACACCGGGATCGGTTGTTATAATGTGATCTTGTAAACCAATGCCGCGAATAAATACTGAAGCATGTGCCGCGTTACCAACACCATAACGAGTAATGTTTAAGTTAGGAACGTATTTGCCAATGTCTTCTAAGTTACCCATATTGGCTTTATCAATAAGGTTAGCGCCTATTGATGTAATTGCAGTTGGAGATTCGAACAAGCTCTCGGTACGTTTACGTGCTGTAACTTCAATTTTTTCAAACGCGTCTTGTTTGGCAGTGGTTTTAGCTTCTTGTGCATTTACGGAAGTTGTTAGGGCTGCAATAACTGCTAAACTTAACTGTGAGAGGGTGCGTAATTTCAAGGTTTTCTCCAAAGGGTATTAATTTAATTATGCGTTATATGTTGTGTAAACATAAACTGTAGGCATAAAAAAAGATGCTTAGATGCATCTTTCCTCTGGGAGTGTATTGTATTACATAAAAGTTACAAAATGTATATTTAACTTTAGTTTATACAAAAAAATTAATTTTCAGTTTTTAGTCTGAACTAATTATCTCAATAATGACGCAACTTTGGTTTTAAATTAAGACTTTAACATTAGCCAGCAGTCATGTTGTGCATAAATCGCACACATAATTTATTGTGAAAAATACATTAATGCTACATGAGATTATGACAATATCCAAAGACCCTTTATATTTAAGTTTACAGTAAAGCCATTTTTAGGTGAAAAGCATGACAAAAAAACAGACCACACAATCAGCTAACATGCTTTTTAACAACAACCACTATAATCCATTATTTTTTACTACATTGAATAACGACATATTGTTAGTATGCTACTCAGCCCTTAACTCCCTAACTAACTACGAACTTTTAAACCAATTTATTCATACAAATAATTACCAAGGGTTAGTTATTTTTAATATCCCTAAAAATACCGATGCGGCTTCACTCAAAGAATGGCCAAATTTAAAAGGTCTTTTTTATCAAGATACTAGTGAAGAGTTGTTTACTAGGGGGCTAGAAGCAATTAAACAAGGTGAATTGTGGTTTCCACGAACCATTAGTGACATTTGGATGCGTCAAATGCTCGATACAGAACAAAAGAATGCTTTGCAAACAAGTAATTTAACCGATAAAGAAATTAAAGTACTCAACCTACTTTTTAGTGGGCTTCACTCCAGTGCTATTGCTGATAGTTTATTTATAAGTGAAGCAACAGTAAGAGTTCACTTACATAAAATTTATAAAAAAATAGCGGTCAAAAATAAGCAGCAGGCAATTCGCTGGTGCCATGATAACCTAAAAAATATAAATTCGCGTTTATGACTAAAAAAATAATTACCACTTAATGCGTACTGCAGTAAATATTATCTCATCATAAATAATTAAAAAACTCAGCTAGTTACATTACCTTAAAATATAAAAGCCTTAATTTTCAATCACAGTCATGTGTTCCTGTTGCAAAAAGGTAGTGAAAAGCACTTAATTTGTTAATTTTAATTAGAAAAAAGTTAATACTCGTCTTATACTGCAGCGGTATACACATGAAATTAAATAGGATACACAATGAAAAAACTATCTGTAGCAGTAGCAATTTGTTGCGCACTTGCCACAAGCAACGCGAGTGCTGAAGTTCGTATTAATGGGTTTGCTTCTATTGTCGGTGGTAAGTCGCTCGATAGTGATCAAACTTTATATGGATATGATGATGATATTTCATTCAAAAATGAAAGCGTATTTGCTCTTCAGCTAACTGCTGATTTGCAAGAGAAGCTATCCGCTACAGCCCAAATAGTGGCTCGCGGCGAAAATGATTTTGATGCCGATTTTGAATGGGCATACTTAACTTATGAGATATCTGACGAATTACAGATCAGTGCTGGTAAAATGCGTGCACCGTTTTATCGTTACTCTGACTTTTTAGATGTTGGCTATACCTACCGCTGGGTGCGCCCACCTCAGTCTGTATATAACTTACCTTTTTCAACCTATGAAGGCCTAAGCTTATTATATACAACTCAGCTTGGTGATTGGGACTCTACTCTACAGGTTATTTACGGCAGCTTCGATGATAATATCGCGGTTGTATCAGTAAATGGTGATACCGAGCTTAATGATATTGCAGGGTTAAACTGGACATTAAGTTACGATTGGTTCAGTGCTCGCGCTGCTTACTTTGTTGCCGAAACGAGTATTGAGATTGAAAATGATACGGCCGAAGGTATGGCCCTTAACGGCTTAGAACAAGCCCTTCGTAACTCAGGTTTTGTTGACCAAGCAAACAGTATTGCTATTGACGAAGACGATGGTGCATTTTTAGCGCTTGGCTTTTCAATTGATTACAACAATATCTTGTTTGACGCTGAATACACACAGTTTGAAGTAGATAACAGTGCGCTCGCTAAGCAAACTCAATATTACACATCTTTAGGCTACCGTATGGATGAATGGCTTGTTCATTTAACCTATGAAAATAACGATGATGAGCATGACAGTAATCGTTATAATGCAATCCCAACTGTGCCGCAATTAAATGCTGGCCTTAACCAAGTTTTGGAAGGCTCTAAAGCAAAAAGTAATGTGTACACTATTGGTGCTCGTTATGATTTCCACCCAATGGCTGCCTTAAAAGTAGACTTTAGCCGCTTAAAAGATGACATAACAAATACTGAAACCGACGTAGTGGCCGTTGGCGTTGATTTAGTATTTTAATTGGAGCGAATCATGAAAAAATTAATTTTAGCCAGCATGCTAACATTATGTAGCTCAGCAGTTTTTGCTGAAGTTGCAGTCATCATTAATCCTGCGAATGCTAATGCAGTAAGCCAAGACGATATTAAAAAAATATACCTTGGCAAGAGCAAATCGTTTGCCGATGGCACCAAAGTTAATCCTGTTAATCAAAATGGCACTGCAGTCGCTGATGAATTTAACGACAAACTTGTTGGTAAATCGGGTAGTCAGTTAAATGCCTATTGGTCAAAGCTCGTATTTACAGGTAAAGGCACACCGCCGGGTAAACTTGATAATGACCAAGCTGTGATTGATTTTGTCGCTGCTAATGCAGATGCAATTGGCTATATCGATAGCGCCAAAGTAAGTGATAAAGTTAAAGTAGTGGGTAAATTTTAATCTGCTAAATTAAAATAAAAGCCCGCAATAAATACTTTATTGCGGGCTTTTTTATCCCTTAACGTTTTACAAAATCATAAAACGTTAAAGTAATGTGCTTTAGCAACTACTCAATTTTAAACTTAGCAGTTGCATCTAATAAGTTATCTGAAAGGTAATGTAAGTTTTTAGCCACATCTCTTACTGCTTTTAGTGAGCTCATAGTATCTTCAAATGAAACATGCATATTAGATACGTTGTCTACAACCATTGCAGCAACAGAGGTTTGCTCTTCTGTTGCTGCTGCAATCTGCGAGTTCATGCCATTAATTTCTAGTATTTGCTCTGCAATTTTTTCAATCGAAACACCGGTTTGCTCTGCTGCACTAGCATTATCGGTTGCCATATCTCTTGCAGAGGTCATCGCGCTTACAGATTCATTAGCTGCCACACTTAATGTACTTAACAATTCACGTATTTCATTAGTTGACTGCGCCGTACGAGAGGCAAGCTCACGGACTTCATCTGCAACCACGGCAAAGCCTCGGCCATGTTCACCCGCCCTGGCCGCTTCTATTGCTGCATTTAAGGCTAATAAGTTTGTTTGCTCGGCAATGGATGTAATTACATTTAATATTTGTGATACATTTTTAGTGTCATCAGCTAACTTATTAATGGTGCTGGCCGCTATATTAATTTCATCACTTAGCGTTCGCGACGCATTTACAGACATTTTTACTTGTATTCGGCTTTGATCTACTTCTTTTTCTGCGGTTTGCACGGCATTAGATGCGCTTGCAGCTGATTGTGAAATATCACCAACGCTTTGCTTCATTTCTTCCATCGACTGCTTAACAACATCTGCATCGGTGGTTTGTTTGGTGGTCGCTCTCTCCGCTCGCTCCATCCCTTGTACAAGACGGGTTGAATTTTCCATTAACGGTTCACATACCGCGATGACTTCTAAAACGGTTTCTCTAAGCAGGCTAATAAAAGCATTAAAGTTTATAGATACCTGTCCTATTTCATCCTCTGAGTTAACAGCAAGCTTGGTACTTAACGACCCTTTTCCACTTGCTAAAAGGCTTAAATTATTAGCGGCATCACTAGCTGATGAACCGATATTACGCGCTATCCAAATAGCCATAAGTAATAACAGTGCTAATGAAACTACCGCAACAACCAGCATTAAGTTAAGTGCGTCATCTGAGCGTGCTTTTGTATTAGCAACAAGCTGGAAAAAGCGATCATCTGCTTTTTGCTGTGCGCTTTTAAAGCTGGTTAATACGGCTTCATATAGGCTTGTTTTAAGCTGAGCTTGTTGTTGAATTTTACTGAAATCTGCCGTGCCATTAACCATACCATTGGCAATAGTTGCAGATATTTTTTCGTAATTAGCTAGTCGTGTTTTTGTATCATTATCAATATAAGAGGTATTAATTGCCTCAATCGCACCAAGATTAGTAACCAACTGCGCATAGGTTTCACTCGCCTTTGTTACTAAGTCTTGCTCACCAAAGGTTACAGCCTGAGTGTATAATTCATCTAATTTTTCTAAAATACTTACGTTAGCCAAGGTTAATTTGGCTACTTTATAAGACGATTTCTCCATTTCATTGAGTGATATGCGATTTTCGTTCATGGCAAAGTAGTTAACCAAAACGATTACTAAGAATGCGATGATCGCTATAGATGTAATTGCATGTATTTTTTTAGTAATGCTGAGGTTTTTAAAAGAGAAACCTGAAGCCATATTCATTTACTCCGTTTAATTATCTATAGTTATTATCGGCTTAAGATGCAGAAATGTTAACTTTATTTTTAACTTTAGACGCTTTTTATACATAAAGTTAAATATACAGTAGTATTCTTTCATAAACACTAACAATTGAAATATAGAGTGTTCTCCCCAATGTTCAACATTAATCCAAAAAGAGTTGTTTAATATTTTAAATTTTAGGCACAAAAAAACCAGTAACATTGCTGTTACTGGTTTTTGTATTTGGTGCGGATGGGGGGACTTGAACCCCCACGCCCGAAAGCACTACCCCCTCAAGGTAGCGTGTCTACCAATTCCACCACATCCGCATTTTTTAAGCTATTGCTTAGTGTTAAGTCCGCACGTTTATTTGAGGGAAATAAACAACTTAACGATTTAAAACTAAATTAATTTGGTACGTCAGAGCTTTGCTCTTTAGTTGATGTGACTGGCACATCTTCTTCAACTGGAGTCACTGTTTCAACAGCTGGAGCCGCTTCTAGGTTTTCCCATTCGTCAGTCTTTTTAATTTGACCGGCAGTTAGGTTACCTAACACAATACTAAGCACAAAAAAGATTGTAGCTAATACCGTTGTCGTTTTCGTCATGAAATTCCCAGCCCCAGAAGAACCGAAAACTGTAGACGATGCGCCGGCACCAAATGATGACCCCATGTCCGCACCTTTACCTTGTTGGATCAAAACCATACCAACAAGCGCTAAAGCTACAATTAAATACACTACTAATAAAATTTCGTACATCTTATACGGTCCCTTTTGCACTATTGCAGATAGCAGTAAATGATTCTGCTTTTAAACTTGCGCCTCCAATTAGGCCGCCGTCTATATCTGTTTGCGCAAATAATAATTCGCTATTTTTTTCATTAACGCTACCACCATATAAGATGGTTAGCCCTTGTGCTAAATCGCTATCTAGTGCAGCAATTTTGTCACGGATAAATTTGTGAACACTTTGTGCCTGTTCAGGCGATGCAGTCTTACCTGTGCCTATAGCCCAAACGGGCTCATATGCTATCACAGATTCTTTTAGTGCTGCTACACCTAATTTATTAATTACTGCGTCAATCTGCGCAGCAACTACTTGTTCTGTTTGACCGCTTTCTTGCTCTGTTTCGCTTTCGCCAACACATAAAATAGGCGTTAGACCTACTTGTTGCGCGCGAGAAAATTTTGCAGCAACGGTATCATTGCTTTCTTTGTATATGCTGCGTCGTTCAGAGTGACCAACCAGTACATATTTCGCACCTAGCTGCTTAATTAGCTCTGCATCTACTTCACCAGTAAACGCACCTGGGGTATTTTCAGACACTGTTTGCGTGCCTGTTGTTACACCACTTGCAATCATTGCTGGGACTAGAGGAAACGGAGGAAATAAAACAATGTTTACTTCAGAAGATTTAACATCGTTAATAGCATCAGACAGTTGTTGAACGAGTTCTAATGAACCATTCATTTTCCAGTTGCCTGCGACCATCGCTTTGCGTGCTGCCATTTTTCCACTCCACATTAGAAAGCGGGCGAGATATTAACTCGACTCGCCCAAAGTTACAAGAGGTTATTGTTATCAATCAGTTTGTTTGCTCATAGATTCGACAACCGCTGCTATTTTCTGTGCACTATCTATTACTATTTTTTCTTGCTGAGCTTCAACCATTACTCGTACTACAGGCTCAGTGCCTGATTTACGCAGTAATACGCGCCCTTTATCTGCTAAGCTTTGCTCTACTTCAGCAACTGCGGCAAGCACCTCTGGAGCTTGGGTCGGATCAGTACCGGCAGTGTAACGTACGTTAATCATTTTCATTGGGTACTTAGTAAAACCGGCTCCTAAGTCTTGAAGTGTACGATTTTGTGCTACCATAGCAGCAAGCACTTGTAAGCTTGAGATGATGCCATCCCCCGTGCTGATTAAATCTAGATTCAACACATGGCCTGAGCTTTCACCGCCAATTTTCCAGCCTTTTTGCTGCAGCAGTTCCATCACATAACGATCACCGACTTTACTGCGAGCAAAAGCAATGTTTTTTGCTTTTAACGCATTTTCAAGCCCCATATTCGACATAACCGTGCCAACAACACCACCGCCTAAATTGTCATCTTGTGCAGCTTGGCAAGCAATAATATAAACCAAATCATCACCGTCGAATACGCGGCCATTATGATCAACCATCATCACACGGTCGCCGTCGCCATCATAGGCGATACCGACATCCGCTTTGTGTTCAAGTACTTTACGCTTTAATGTATCAACATGGGTTGCGCCACATTCATGGTTAATGTTTACACCGTTTGGCTCACATGCATGGGTGATCACCTCTGCACCAAGCTCTCGCATTACAGAAGGAGCAATATGGTATGTAGCACCATTAGCACAATCTAAAACAATTTTAATTCCTTCAAGGGATAATCCTTGTGGAAACTGGCTTTTACAAAATTCAATATAACGGCCATCAGCGCTAGATAAACGTGTTGCTTTACCTAACTTGTCAGAAGCAACACAGGTCATAGGCTCGTCAAGCATCGCTTCAATTTGTAGCTCTACCTCATCATCTAACTTTAAACCTTGGCCATTGAAAAACTTAATGCCGTTATCATAATAAGGATTATGTGATGCGCTGATCACTATCCCCGCTTCAGCGCGAAACGTTTGCGCTAAATAAGCAACTGCAGGCGTTGGCATGGGCCCTAAAAGAATAACATCAATACCTGCTGCAATTAATCCAGCCTCTAGGGCAGTCTCCAACATGTAACCTGAAATACGAGTGTCTTTACCTATAATGACTTTTTTAGTGCCATGAAGTGAGAGTACACGCCCTGCGGCCCAACCCAATTTCATCGCAAACTCTGGGTTAATAGGACCTTGACCTACTAAACCACGCACACCGTCCGTGCCAAAATATTTTCTTTCTTTCATTTAAAGTACTCCTTGTTTGCAGGCTTGATATACGCCAAGCACATCTGCGGTTTCTTTTACATCATGCACACGAATAATGTGTGCACCGTTTTGTGCGGCGATCAGTGCTCCAGCTAAACTGCCTGCCAATCTATCGTCTGTGTCTCTATTTAATAATTTACCAATCATTGACTTACGCGATAATCCCGCGAGCAAAGGAAGTCCCAATTTTGCATAATCGTTAAATTGAGCCAATATTTGATAATTATGCTTTAGTGTTTTTCCAAAACCAAAACCAGGATCTAAAATTAACTGGCTTTGTTTAATGCCAGCAGCTTCACATGCGGCTATTCGCTGGCTAAAAAAATCGTTTATCTCACCCGCTAAGTCATTATAGTGAGGAGCGTGTTGCATACTACGAGGTTGCCCTTGCATATGCATTAAACACACTGCTACCTCAGGAAACTGTGCAACCACATCGATTGCGCCGGGCTCTTGCAATGCCCGTACATCGTTGACAATATCAGCACCGGCTTCAATCGCTTGGCGCATCACCTCAGCTTTACTGGTATCGATTGAAATAACGCAGTCACTTTGCTCACGAATAGCTTTAATAATAGGAATAACACGCTTTAGCTCATCTTCAAGGCTAACATCAGGTGCGCCTGGGCGTGTTGACTCGCCACCGATATCTAAAATGGTCGCACCATCATCAAGTAATTGCATCGCATGACTCAGCGCGGCAGTTGTATTTAAGAACTGACCGCCATCAGAAAATGAATCAGGGGTAACATTCACGATCCCCATAATCACAGGCTCTGCAAAATCAAGCGTTCGGCCACGCGCAAGGTTAATTTTATTATTCATCGCTAACCTTAATATGTGATAATTTTAGTTATTTACATCAAACTGATACAAAAAAGCCCCGAACTTCGGGGCTTTTGGATATGTTATTTTAACGATTATTCAGCTTTATCATCAAGGTTTGTTTCATCTTTTTTAGATTCATCAGCTGGTTTTTGTACTTCATCAACTGGTTTGTCTTTAGAAACATCTTCTTTTTCTGGTTTAGCTTCATGACGGTCATGCGCATCACGTGGTTCACGTACAGGCTGACGAGCCATTAAATCATCAATTTGCTTCGCATCAATGGTTTCATACTTCATTAATGCATCTTTCATTGCATGCAGAATATCAATGTTTTCTTTCAATATTGATTCTGCACGTTGATAGTTGCGGTCTGAGAATAAACGTACTTCTGCATCAATTACTTTCGCCGTCTCATCAGACATGCTCATAGAGCGACCACCGCCGCCACCCATGTACATCTCACTTTGATCTTCAGCGTAAAGTAATGGACCTAATTTTTCGCTTAAGCCCCACTGAGTCACCATCTTACGCGCAATATCAGTGGCACGTTCAATGTCGTTGCTTGCACCTGTGGTTACTTTGTCTTCACCATAAATGATTGCCTCAGCAATACGACCACCGTAAAGGCTTGAAATCATTGATTCTAAAAGCTCTTTAGAGTGACTAACACGATCTTGTTCTGGTAAATACATAGTCACACCTAGCGCTCGGCCACGTGGGATAATAGATACTTTATAAACCGGGTCGTGCTCTGGCACCATACGACCTACAATTGCGTGGCCAGCTTCATGGTAAGCCGTCATTTCTTTCTCTTGCTCACTCATAACCATGGTCTTGCGCTCAGCGCCCATCATGATTTTATCTTTCGCAGCGTCGAATTCAGCCATACTAACAACACGTTTATTGCCACGCGCAGCATACAAAGCCGCTTCATTTACAAGGTTAGCGAGATCAGCACCCGAGAATCCTGGTGTACCACGTGCAATCACGGCCGCTTCAACGTTATCGCCTAATGGCACTTTACGCATATGTACTTTGAGAATTTGTTCACGACCACGAATATCAGGTAAACCGACCACTACTTGACGGTCAAAACGACCAGGACGAAGTAACGCAGGGTCTAGTACGTCAGGACGGTTTGTCGCAGCAATAACGATAATACCTTCATTACCTTCAAAGCCGTCCATTTCAACAAGCATTTGGTTTAGAGTTTGCTCACGTTCATCATGGCCGCCCCCCATACCAGCGCCACGTTTACGCCCTACCGCATCAATTTCATCGATAAAGATAATACAAGGAGCTGCTTTTTTAGCTTGTTCGAACATGTCACGTACACGTGATGCACCTACACCTACAAACATTTCAACAAAGTCAGAACCCGAAATAGTAAAGAACGGTACTTTTGCCTCACCAGCAACCGCCTTGGCAAGTAATGTTTTACCTGTACCTGGAGGACCGACCATAAGTACGCCTTTAGGAATACTACCGCCTAATTTTTGAAACTTAGAAGGGTCACGTAAAAAGTCCACCAGCTCGGTTACATCGTCTTTGGCTTCATCACAACCAGCTACATCAGCAAAGGTCGTTTTGACTTGATCTTCACTCATTAAGCGGGCTTTACTTTTACCAAATGACATGGCGCCTTTGCCACCGCCACCTTGCATCTGACGCATGAAGAAAATCCACACACCAATAAGCAGGATCATAGGGAACCAAGAAATAAAAATGCTTGCTAAAAACGATTGCTCTTCAGGTTTAACACCTTTAACGTTCACATCGCTTTTTAACAAATCATTTAAAATGTCTTTGTCATAAATAGGCATAATGGTTTGAAAACGCTCGCCACTATTTTTTATGCCAGTAATTGTGCCACTACCACTTTCAATGGACACTTCTTGTATAGAGCCGCTACGGGCGTCTTTTACAAATTGACTGTAACTTGTTTGACGATCAACTTGATCGCCGCCATTAAAGCTCTGAAATACTGACATAAGCACTACTGCAATAACCAGCCAGAGTATTAGATTTTTCGCCATATCGCTCAAGGGGTTAACCTCTTGTATCCAATTAATTTAAATTCAACTAAACGCCAAGCAACTGTACTACAGTTTGTATCCAGTCGCTACTATATATACTTCCCGAGAACGGGGACGCGAGGCATCCGGTTTACGTATCTTCACTGCTTTAAAACTATTACGTACATCTTGCAAATATTGATCAAAGCCTTCACCTTGGAATACTTTAACAATAAACGCGCCATTTTTCTTTAAAACTTGGTTGCACATATCAAGTGCAAGTTCAACCAAGTACATGCTGCCTGCCTGATCAACCGAGTTATTGCCACTCATGTTAGGTGCCATATCAGACAATACCACATCTACATTTTTACCATCAATGCGTTTTAACAATGCATCAAGTACCGCTTCTTCACGAAAATCGCCTTGTAAGAAGTCAACGCCCGCTAAAGAGTCCATAGGTAAAATATCACACGCAACCACTTGGCCTTTGTCACCCACTTTTTCAGCTAAGTATTGTGACCAACTCCCTGGGGCTGCGCCTAAATCAACAACGGTCATCGCTGGACGCAATAACTTATCTTTGTTTTGGATTTCGTCTAATTTGAAAACAGCTCGAGAGCGCCAGCCTTTTTTTTGCGCTTCTTGAACATATTTATCATCAAAATGTTCTTTAAGCCAACGTTGTGAACTGGCTGACTGTTTTTTATTTGTCATAAATTAACACGCAACTAATTAGTAATATTCTCTAGATGGCGTTAGAATACCCTTAATTCAAGCCATATTCAGCAAAATTTGTAATATCATGACATTATCAAACAAACAAAAGCAGTTTTTAAAAGGTCAGGCGCATAGCCTTAAGCCTGTAGTTTTACTAGGTTCTAACGGTTTAACCGAAGGCGTAGTAGTTGAAATCCAAAGCGCACTAGAAATTCACGAATTAATTAAAGTGAAGGTGCCAACAGACGATCGTGAAACCAAAAAGCTTATTTTTGATGCTATTGTTCGCGAAACAGGGGCTACTAAATTACAGACTATCGGTCATACGATTGTGCTTTATCGTCAAAGCCCTGAGAAAAAAATTCAATTACCTCGTGGCTAATAAGGCCATTTAAAGGTAAAACAAAAAACCAGCCATTGCTGGTTTTTTTATGCCCGCTTAAAAACCCATTGTCAGCGTTTTAACTTCATAACTATTATTTTCTAGTTTACTCACTAAATAATAATGCCCGTACTGACTCTCATCCATACTTTCAATAGCTTGGTTACTCAATAATGAAGCCAACTGCGGTGTGGTATTACTATGCCCTATTACTACCACAACGCCATTTTGTGCTAATAATTGTTTTTTCAATGTCATTAGATCAGCAGCATCATAGATAATAACTTTAATATTATAATACGCGGCTAATGGCGCTGCCGTGTTTAGGGTACGGTTATAGTTACTGCTGAATAACGTTATGTTTGGATAGGTGTTAACTAACGAAACCAAGTGCTCAGCACGCGCTTGGCCTTGGGCAGTTAGAAATGGATTTTCCCCTGTTTGTTTTTCGCTATGTCGAAACAAGTAAACCTGTTCAGGGGCAGAAAAGGCGGGTTGGCAAATAAGTAATAATGCTATTAACAATGTTTTTATGTGGGCGTTCATTATTGCTTCTCTCGTTTATATGCTAATAGGCGATTTATAAACTCAGTAGTAAGCTCATTTATGAGTCCAGTTTCTGCATTTAAAATTAAGCTAAAGCCAACATTTAAGTGTGGAAACACAACCAAATCACTGCGATAACCTTGCACCCAACCACTGTGGTAATAAAGCGTTTCATCATCATAATCATACACACGCCAGCCTAGCCCATAGTAGGCTTCGTTCATGTGCTCTCGCCATACTCGTCTGTAGCGTTCTTTTTTAGTATGTGTATAAGGACGCGTTTGCGTGGCCAATGCATCTAAGGATAATACCGATGGATATTGCCCTAATTGCGCATTTAACCAAATAGCCATATCTGACGCACTGGCGTTTACCCCAGCCGCCGGAGCGACTTTATAATAATTCTTTTTCAAACGGGCACTGTACCAACGCTTTTTCCCACGCACATGAGGGTGTGCGTAGTTACTATCTTGCACCATGGCATCGTAGCCTAAGCTTGCATCGTTCATTTTTAGAGGGATAAAAAATGCGTCATTGAGCCACTGAGTATAAGTTTTGTTGGTGCTTTTTAAAATCACGTCATCAATTAAACTAAACATGACATTTTGATAGCCATAACAGTCACCGGGTTCGCATATGGGTTTTACACTTAATAGCTTTTCTACAATATCGCTATACCCCATTCGCGATTCGATTAAATTATCGTATGCATTCGGTACTAGCCCACTAGAATGGCTTAAAATATGAAAAACCTTTAAATCATCTTTGTAGTCGGTTTGTTTAAATTCAGGAATGTAATGACTAACAGGAAAATACAAATTAAGTTGTTCTTCATTTGCAAGTTTTGCCGCTAACGACCCTGCAAACGTTTTAGATACTGAGGCCAAACGAAACCGAGTGTGTGGATTAATTTTTTGCCCACTGCGCACTTTGGTATGCCCCATAGTATGAATATAGTCAAGCGCTTGTGCATTGACGATGGAAAGCGCTCCGCCCGGAATCTTTTTTACTTTTAGTTTTTTTTCTACGTAGCGTCCATAATTTTTAACAAAAGCTTCCCAGTCAGGATCTGTGCTTGCGCTTGCCTGTAAATGCGTCCCTAAAATACATAAAGCAAAAAAATAAAAGGGTAAGGAGTTAAAATACTTCATTCTTAGCTAATTTTTCTTTTTTAGTCATAATCAGCCTCTATAATATCATGAACTTTTGCTCGGACTAACGTACAATATGTTCGATTAATGGCTTTTGAGTGGATGTAAAATATTTATGCGTTTTTTAGTTGTATCACTTTTTATTGTATTAGCTTCAGGTTGTGCCGTAGTTAAGCAGCCTGCAGAACCTTTAGCAATGCCTGCAAAACCTTTGCTTAAGAGTCAAACTTACCAACTTAAATATGAAACCGAGCATGCTTCACCGAAAGTAAAATCGGTGCAATTACCTGCACATAACATTAAAAAAAATCAGACTGTCAGAGTGATCGTAGACCGTGCAAGTGTCACTGACACATTAGTATCTCAAATTAGCCAAGCACTTAACGATAAACAACTAAAAGTTACCACAACCGATAACAGTGATTACACGTTAGCTATTCATCAAGTTGACCTTGAGTTTATAGATGATGCTAAGTACATCCTAGCGCAGCCAGAAAAACCTTATTCATTGTTTTCAAAAGTAGCACAGCAATTCCCTTCTCAACAATGCGCAAATATACTGGCACAAGTTAGTATGCGCCTTACACACAAAGCATCGGGAGATGTAGTTTGGTTTGCCAAATCATCAATAGATAGTGCAAGCTTTCACCGTGAGCCCCTAATCTATAGCTTTACTGAAGAAAAGAAGATCACTAACGAGTTAGAAGTTGTTGCGTTTATTCATAAACATAATACCGAACAGGCTCGGCTTAAGCGTGCTGAACTTAAAAATGAAGTAACGGCCCCTGCTTATAAAACCATTACTAAACTGAGTCGTTTAACTAAATTAAATGGGCCATGTACACGTACTGAGATAAGCGCATTAACTCCCATGATGCAATTTTACTTAAGCAGTATACTTATCGATAAAATTAAGGTTCAGTAGTTGCAGGACGACCGCTACATTTTTTTACAGATTTAGCCAAGAGTTTGACAATATACTACCCTTTTAAGCAAACTCTAATTTAGGTTCCAAGGATGAAGCATTTCCCACAAAGACATTTTTTCCGTTGTGCAGCCTTATTGTTTGCGCTCATTTTTAGTAGCCAGAGCACAGCAAGCAATCGTTACTATGCCGATAACACATTGGAACCCACTACAGGGTTTGCCTGGGACTGGAGTGCGGGAGCAGGTTATTACATAGAAGATTCTTATTTGGTGGGCATGAATTCTTATGATGTTGGCGCCGAGTTAGATTTAAGCCTTGCGGTTTCTTACGATAATTTTTACCTTGATTTTGATCATAATCAACTCAGCGGTGGACTTGTTTTAGGCTATAGCTTAATTAACAAATACGATTGGGGCCTTGATTTATTAGGCACTAATTCCCAAGCCGGGTTTGACGAACAAGGCTTAGGTATTTATAACGATGGCATTATTGAGCCACTGCGCGGTATCAAAAAACGTAACTATGATTTTGATACCGGCCTTCGATTAACACGTCGATTTGAAAACTCACAAATTTCCCTTGAATACTTACATGACATATCTGGTGCTCATAATGGCTGGGTGGCAAACGTATTTTTTAGTCATATTCAGCCTTGGCGTAATTGGGAGTTTCGCTCTGGTATTGGCCTAAGTGCCTACTCTGCAGATTTTACAAACTATTATTTTGGTATTGATAGCGATGAAGCAAACGCAACTCGCCCTATTTATCAAACCAATGCCAGTACCAGTATTATGTTTGAATTTCATGCTGAATACCCCATTAACCAAGATTGGGTCTTTTTAGCAGGCTGGTTAACGACGTGGTTTTCAAAAGAAATTGATGACAGCCCAATTATTTCCCAAGGATATCAACACAAAGCCAAGGTAGGCGTGCGTTATGTACTTTAGATTTTTTTACTGTTTATTGTTTAGTTATTCAGGCTCTTTGCTGGCAGCCCCAGTGCAAATACCCGCTCAATTGAGTGCAGTACCTGATACCTGTGTGGCCTTACGTGAAGGACGTCACTGTTACGCCGATGTTGTTTTGTCATGGCAGCAAGTAGAAGTGGGGAATTATTGTCTACGCGATGCCACCTCAAAGTACATTATGCAGTGCTGGCTTAAACAGCGACAAGGTTCGTTTAATTATGCCTTTGACTCAACGCAAAGTATTTCGTTTGAACTATTTGACAGTAATACATCACAAGTCATTGCCGTCACAGAAGTAAAATTACAATGGGTGTATCAAAATAGGCAAAAAAAGCGGCGTTGGCGGTTATTTTAGTCACACACTATAAACATTATGATAGCTAAACATCATTTAGGTATGCGAAGAAAGCTTATGGATAATTACGGTACTATTTTACTGGTTGAAGATGATATTTCTCTTGCACAGTGGGTCACTGAGTATTTAACAGAGCAAGGCTATGTTGTACATGTATGTCATCGAGGTGATGAGGTTATAAGCCAAGTAAAACGTTTAAACCCACAACTTATTTTACTCGACATTATGCTGCCAGGGCTTGATGGTATTAGTGTATGTCGTGAGCTACGTAGCTTTTATCATGCCCCAATTATAATGCTTACTGCCCGCGATGAAGAAATGGATGAAGTCATTGGGCTAGAAGTCGGTGCTACCGATTATATAATAAAACCAGTACGCCCTCGCGCATTGCTTGCACGCATTAAATCTGCCTTGCGCTATAGTAGCGACACGCCTAAAACCGATGATCAAGCAAATATGATCAATATCGGTCAATTAAGTATTAATACCGAGTCACGCAACGTTTCCCTTAACCAACAGGATGTGAACATTTCAAGCGCAGAGTATTTATTACTGCATTACTTAGCCAGTAATGCTGGACAAGTTGTTTCCCGCGATGCGGTGTTTAAAGCAACCAAAGGCAGGGAATATGATGGCCTAGATAGAAGCGTTGATGTGCTTATTTCTGCCTTGCGTAAAAAGTTTAATGATGACCCACAAAAACCAGAAAAAATTAAAACCATTTGGGGACGTGGTTATTTGTTTGTGACTACAGCGTGGTAAGTTTTAATGCCTGAGTGCTTAAAATAATTAGCGCGATAGTAATAAAAGTCACTTCAATACACCCAGCCTATTATGGAATAGCATCAATGAAAAAGTTTTATATTTCACTACTAGGCAGTGCGCTGCTTTCAATTATTGTTTTAGGTTGGCTTATTGATGCATTTAGCCAACAAGCGCATGCGCCTTTGGATGAGTTTAGCGTTCAAAGCCAGATTATTGTCGGGTTAAGTAAACAGCTCACGGCGCTTAAACCCGATGCTCGCCCGCAACAAGTAACAAAGCTCGCCGCTGACTTTGACCTTATACTTAACTACAAATTAAATCAGTCGCTGGCACTGCCCTTAGCGCTATTAGATAAAATGCAAACCCAAGGCGGATTAATACTCGAAGACGAGCAAGGCTTTTATATGCTCTATACAAATGATGAGTTAAGTCCTTATCATTTAACCATGCGTTTAGATAAACCCTATGAGGCCACACAACGAAACGATATTATTTTAACGCTATTATTTTACACTGGCTTATGTGTTTTTATGGGTTTTATTATTACCCCTTTAGCAAAGCGCCTTACGGTGTTAAACGAAGCAGCAAAGCAATTTGCATCTGGTAATGTTAAAGCGCGTATTACCCCCTCTCGATTTACCTATATAAAAGATGTGGAACTGACCTTTAACCGTATGGCGAGTCAAATTGAAAAGCTAGTTGCTGAAAACAAGCTAATGGCCTCCAGCTTATCGCATGATATTAGAACTCCAATTGCTTGCTTACGCTTTGGTGTCGACGCCGCTCTTGATAGTCATGACGAGAGTAAAATAAAGCATTATTTAACTCGCATGGAAACCGACTTGGATCATATGGAGTCAATGCTAAAAAGCTATTTAACGTTTGCTACTTTAGAGCAAAATGCGAATAAGCTTACTTACTCATCAGCAAACCTTAAACAATACCTAAGTGATATTGTATTGCAACTTGAGCCTAGAATAACCTCTCGCTCGCTTAATATTTCTTTAGAATGTGATGATCATACCGTTTATGCTGACTTACATTGGCTGGCAAGAGCAATCACCAACTTAATTAATAATGCCTGCGACTTTGCAAATCACAGCATTCAAGTAACCGCTTCAGTACAAGAACGTTTTCTGGTGGTGAACATCGCCGACGACGGACCAGGCATTGCTCAAGAAAATAATCATAAAGTATTTAGCCCATTTTTTCGTGAACGCAGCCACCGTAATCGCAGTGATAATAGTTATGGCTTGGGGTTAGCAATCGTCGCCAAAGTTGCCGATTGGCATCATGGCACCGTAAAAGTGAGTAAAAGTGAACGACTCTCAGGCGCCTGTTTCACATTAACCATCGCTCAGTTTGAACATTAATCAACAATGCAAAGATGCTCAATACAGCTGATAAACGAAATATAATTAAAAAAATTGTGCTATTTATAATCAAAATACGCACGTGTTATTTATACAGCTAAATAAAACGCAATAATTGTGCAACAGAGACAAATAAGCACTTTTTATTTAATTACAATTCCAGTAGATTGTCACGGCGTCGAAAAAATAGAGAAGCAGAATAATATGAGTGCAGTAAGAGGTGAGTTTAGCTCCCGCTTTGGTTTTATAATGGCTGCGGCAGGATCAGCTGTTGGCTTGGGTAATATTTGGGGTTTTCCGACTCAAACAGCAAGTAATGGGGGCGCTGCATTTTTAGTCGCGTATTTAGTACTGGCTTTCTTTTTAGCCTACCCCGCTTTAATGGCAGAACTGATGATAGGTCGCCATGGGCAAGCTAATGCGGTCTCTTCATTAACTAAATTAACCACGCGACCATGGCAAAAGCAATTTGCCTTTGCTGTCGGTTTTGGTGGTATTTTATGTGCTGGATTTATTTTAAGTTTTTATGCCATTGTTGCCGGTTGGATGTTAAGTGCCACTTTAGAACCGGTAACCACATTGGTCGGCGCTGATGCCGCCTCTTTATGGTTAAGTGAGCAATCGCTTACTCGTAATATTCTTTTCACTGTTTTATTTATTATTTTAACTGTTGCTATTATCAGCCGCGGTGTAGAAAACGGCATTGAAAAATGGTCTAAACGCTTAATGCCCGCTCTGCTCGGTATTTTGTTTGCCTTAATTGCCTACGTGATGACTCAAGAAGGCGCTGTTGAGGGGTTAAAAGCTTACTTAGTCCCTGACTTTTCTTCTATTTTTGACCCTACATTGTTAGTGAGTGCCTTAGGCCAAGCTTTCTTTTCACTGTCACTGGGCACCAGTGTGATGATTATATATGGCTCATATATCAGTAAAAAAGAAAACCTTGTGTCCCTTGGCGCGTATGTAACCTTAATTGATGTGTTTATAGCGTTTGTAGCGGGTTTATTGATCATCCCTGCTATGTACGTGGCACAAGCGCAAGGTGTTGAAATATTCTCTTCAACTACAGGTAAACTTCTCTCTGAAGATACTCTCGTATTTCAGGTATTGCCTGCCTTATTTGATGGCATGGGTGGTGTAGGTTTATTTGTTGGCTTTGCTTTTTTTGCATTGATGAGTATTGCCGCACTAACTTCATCTATTTCCATGTTAGAAGCGCCAGTGTCGTACACGGTAGAGCGCTTTGCGATGAAACGTGTTCAAGCAACGTGGTTAATAGGCGCTTTAATTGCCATAGTGAGCATTACCATAGTGTGTAACCTAGGCACTTTATTTGGCTTAGTGATCACCCTAACAACCAAAGTTGCACAACCTTTATTAGGGCTTATGTGCTGTATATTTGTAGGTTGGATCTGGTACAGATCGTCACTACTAAAAGCGATTCAACAAGGTAACCCTGAGGTGCATAATACGTTATTTTGGAAGATATGGCCTTGGTATACTAAGTTTGTATGCCCTATTGCCATTAGCTTAGTATTCTTACATTCCCTACTAAGCTAGTTAAAAGATGCATAAAAAAGGCCCACATCAGTGGGCCTTTTTTATTGGGAATCAGCTTAGTGCTTTAAAATCATATCTTGATGGGGTATACCATCTTCTAAATATTCATCACCAACACATTCAAAACCGAATGAGCGATAAAAATTCAGTAGGTAGGTTTGTGCGCCAATATAAATATCGCGAGTCGGCCATTGCGCCTTACAGCATGCTATTGCTTCATTGACTAACCGTTTGCCTAATCTAGAACTTCGCTGTGATTGAGCAACCAATACACGCCCTATCGCACTGTACTGAGCATCTTTTTCATAACAACGGGCATAGGCATTCACCGATAGCCCATCAAGTAAATAGACATGATGTGTAGTGTCTGCGATATCGTGATCATCAAGTTCGGGGTAAGGACATGCTTGTTCTACAACGAATACGTCGACACGTACACGCATGATTGAAAACAGGGTTTGGGAGTCGAGCGCAGAGAATGGCTCACATTTAAACGCCATTTAAACACCTTTTTTATTGCAGGGGCTGCTTAAAGCCCCTATCACTTTGTTAAGCAAATAACCGTTCTAGCTGATCACATAACTGCGATAAATTAACATGGTCATGCTCTATGGTTAAATCAACATAGCCATCACTTCTAAATGCCCTGTCTAATTCAATCAATACATGGGTTTTATGCGCTTCAGGAATAAACGACAACTCAATTTCTTTTATGCCAAACAAACTGCGGCTATTAGGCTGATACTCAAGCTCTTGATAACACCCCGACACAGATTGAAAAGTAGGGGCACGTAAATGGCCTTGTTCTACATCGGCTTTAACTAAACTAAAACCAAGCTTTTCCATCGCTTGCATGCATGTTTTAACCGCTTCATTAGGATAAATGTGTAAATGGTCTTTATCTGTTGGATCAAGCGCAAGGTCAATATCAAGGCCTGTTTCTAACCATACATAAGATTGATTATAACCTGCATTAATTTCAGTTATAGGCGTTTCTGAGTGTAAACGGGCTTCAAACGGAATAGTTCTTACTTCACCGGGCTCAATAATACCAATATCGGTAATGCGCCACTGGTCAATCACATGATTAGTGAAATAATCACCGTCTTCACTCGCCACTTTGACACGGGTAACTAACATTAAGTCTAAACCGGTAATTTCTTGGCTCACATCGCCTGCAGTAATTACAATTTGCGCGTTAAATAATTGCCCTGGCTGAAGATGCTCGGTCTCTAAAATAGTATCTACTTTGGCGGCACCAATGCCTACCGATGCTAAAATCTTTTTAAACATATTTTCTCCTTAAGCTAAGCAACTCTAATGTTTGCTTACGCTTAAACTCCTTAGTTATGGCATCTTAACCACATTTAAAAGCTCTTGTCAGCGAAAAACTGCTATTTACATGCTGTTTACCACAAAACTAGCCATATATGTGCATTTTTTATACATTGAAGCTACTTTACCTCTGCATAAACTGACAGTAGCAATCATTTGATAAATACTCACTATCACGCAACTAACTGCGTTAAATAAGTAGATTAATTGTCAATAAGCATTGTTTTTCGCTACACTACAGTGCCTAAAAAAGTGGTATTAATAACTATGGAACTAATTTATTTTGCTACCGCCTTCGTCTGCGGTTTTGGTATATACCAGCTAAAATTGCCGCCACTTATCGGCTTTCTTATGGCTGGATTTATTCTTAATTTAGCGGGTTATAAAAGCACGGAACTGCTGGAAACAATTGCATCTTTAGGGGTTACACTGCTACTTTTTAGTATTGGCCTCAAGCTTAAAATTTCAAATTTAATAAAACCTCAAGTCTGGGCTCCGGCCACCTTACATATTATTCTAAGCAGCGCTTTATTTAGTGGCTTTATGCTACTACTGGGTGTTTTTGCACTGCCATTATTCGTCGATTTAAGTTGGCAAAGTGCGCTGTTAGTTGGTTTTGCTCTGAGCTTTTCAAGCACCGTATTTGCGGTAAAAGTTCTTGAAGAGCGCGGTGAAATGGCAAGCCTGCACGGTAAAATAGCCATTGGTATTTTAGTTATGCAGGATATATTTGCGGTTATATTTTTAGCGGTCAGTACCGGTAAGTTGCCGAATATTTGGGCCTTAGGGTTAATTATTGCCTTACCTTTATTTCGCCCTGTTATGTACTGGGTGTTAAACCGCTCTAAACATGGTGAGTTACTGCCGCTATTTGGGTTTTTCTTTGCCTTAGTAGCAGGTTATAACGCCTTTGAATTTGCAGGTCTCAAAGGTGATTTAGGTGCTTTGATTGTGGGTATGATGTTCGCACCACACAAAAAAGCCGGTGAATTGTCTAAGTCATTGCTTAGCCTAAAAGATATATTGCTAGTTGGCTTTTTCCTAAGCATTGGTTTAAGTGCAGAGCTTACTGCCCACTCCTTAGTCGTCGCTTTAGTGCTGGTATTAATTATTCCAATTAAAACCCTGCTTTATTACATACTAACCAACCTATTTAAACTTCGTGCGCGTACCTCTTTGTTAACAGCATTTAGCCTAGCTAACTTTAGCGAATTTGGTTTGATTGTCTGTGCAGTTGCCGCATCTAGCGGCATGGTTACCTCTGAGTGGCTTGCTGTTATTGCGATTGCGGTGTCGATCACCTTTGTAATTGCTTCTCCTTTAAATAAACGCTCTAACGAGCTATACGTTAAAATTGAACGCTTTTTATTAAAGTTTGAAAGCAAAACCCGCTTAGCTGAAGAGCTCCCAGTAAACTTAAATGACACAAAAATTGTTATTTTTGGTATGGGTAGAATTGGCACAGGTGCCTATGAAACAATAAACGCAACTCATCCGGATGTTGTTGCAGGTATTGATATTAAGCCTGAGGTAGTTGATAAGCATGTAAAGCGAGGTCGCCGAGTATTAATTGCCGATGCCACCGATCCTGATTTTTGGCAACGTGTTAACCACTCCCACGTTGAAATGGTAATGCTAGCTATGCCTAAGCACATGCAAAATATTTTTGCCTTAGAGCAATTACAAGCATCGGGTTATAAAGGACAAGTAACGGCGATTGCCAACTACCCCGATCAGCAAAAAGAATTAGAAGAAATGGGAATAGACTCTACTTACAACTTTTACTTAGAAGCAGGTAGCGGTTTTGCAGAGCATGTAAAGCAAACCCTGTTTCCTTAATAGGGTTTAGATGCAAATGGATTGTATTTACATTCCTTTACATCTGCGTATTTTATTGGTTTAAAAATAAGATAAAATATCTGTGTTGGTTTAGTAAAGCTAATACCTAAGTGTGTATTTAAATAAAAATATACACAACTGGACCCCTTGCTTTTAATTAACCAATAAGATTCTCAAATTAGAGGGCCTACTCCCTCTATCAATAGGCTGTTACTTGCCCGTTACAGCCTATTTTATTTCTTTATTATCCCTTACACTTAGCATCTCTATTCATAAAAGATGTCAATAATGGATCCTCAACAACTTAAAGTCGCTATTAATACCATTATGCCGTTTGGTAAATATGCGGGACGTCCCTTACTTTTGCTGCCTGAGCCTTATTTAGTGTGGTTTAAACAGCAAGGCTTTCCTGATAGCAAGCTCGGCTCTCAACTTGCAATGATGTACGAAGTGAAGCTTAATGGTTTAGAGCAAATGTTGATGCCATTACTAGAAAAAAATAGTAAATAAAATAGAACTTTTCTAAAAGTGGCCTGTCTATCTATTTGCTACTTGTTGATTTTTTGGTTTTAAACCGCAAAAAAGCGCCTTTACGGCGCTTTTTTATTGTTTGGGATTTAGGGTCTGTTGATCTTTCAAGGTTAAATTTGCAGCAGCCTGTTTGGTATTTAGGCAAGGCAGAGCCTATGTGGTGTGGTTATTCCCCATAAATAGGCGATAACGCAGCATCAATGCCAAACAGGCGCTGCCCGAAGGGTTCTGCCTAGGGGCGATTTACTCTTTGTTGCCTACATGGATGTAGGTAAGGGGCGTGAGCAGGACGCGGAAGCTTTGCTCAGTTTTTACTTAACCCACTAGGTTACAAACTTCGCGCCGCAATTAAACCGCCCCTAGTTTGAACAAATTTTAATCCGCAAAGGTCAACAGACCCTAGTTGTCGAGCGTAATAATAAACTTAACCCCACCCAGTGTTGAGTCTTCAATTGCGCACTGACCTTTGTGCCATGACACAATTTTACTCACTATCGCCAGCCCTAACCCAAACCCACCGGTTTTTTTATCACGACTTTTATCTAAGCGCGTAAACGGCTTAAATACTTTTTCGCGCTCAGAGAAGGCAATGCCGGGGCCATCATCTTCAACCACTAGCAGTAACTTTTCATCGGCAGTACTTAAACTAATATGTACACTTTTCGAGGCATGTTTAAGTGCATTACTGATTAAGTTTTGCAGCACCCGCGACATAAAATGACTATCGCATAAGTAAATAAATTGAGTGGGGAGCGTTGTTGTTAGTTTAATACGGGTATCAAAGTTTACTTTTTCAATATTAGTTTTAATTAATGCAACGATATCGCAAGGGGCTAATTGTAGACTAGGTTGCTGTGTATCTAAACGGGCGTATTCCAACATTTCAGATACCAAGGACTCCAGTTCATGAATATCCATTTGCATGTCAGATAAATACTGCTGTGCTTTGGTATCGTGAGTTTTATCCTCAAGTATTGCAATAGCAAACTTCAACCGCGCTAATGGCGTTCTAAATTCATGAGATACAGAAGAGGTGAGCTCTTGCTGAGCACTCAGTAAAAACTCAATACGTTGCTGCATTACTTGCAATGTATCGGTGATGGGTAAGAAGAATGACTTTGAGCCATGGCTTAATTGAAAGTCTTGCGAGCCACCCACTGCCTCGCATGCATGACTCAGCTTTGCAAAGTCTCGCCACAACAAAAAGCTCCACAAACCTATTGGTAAACTTATAATAAACAACACCAGTAAATACGGTAACACAGTCCCTGAGCTGCTGTGTTTAACACCCACAGGGCCTACTTGTAGCAATTGTGAATTATTTAGCGTTACATACCAAACGATACGCTGCTGTTTATCATATAAATAAAGGTAATGGTTTTGAAATAGTTGTGCTTGCTGTTCAGGTGGGAGCACTAGATCTTGCTGGGCAATGACTTGGCTATCAAAATTATGTTTAAGCTGCTCAAGCCCATCTGGGGTTTGTGAAAGCAGCCATAAAGACTGCCCAAATTCGTCATCTAACAATACACTTTGCTGAGATTCATCATAGGGCCAAAACTGCTCTATAACGCCACTAACAATAAACAAAGAGACAATAATATACACGTAAAGGCTTATAAATAGCTTTCCCATTAACCTAGCCTAACACCTTGCATTTATTACATATCCCACGCATCTGATACAAATAGATAGCCTTGCCCCCATACCGTTTTAATTCGATAGGGTTTATCACTGTTATCACCGAGCTTTTTACGAATGCGTGATACACGAACATCCACCGTGCGGTCTAACCCGTCGTACTCACGCCCTATCATATGTTGATGGACATGCTCTCGACTGAGCACTTCACCAGCATTTGAAGCCAATAACCACAGCAATTCAAATTCATGAGAAGTCAGGACAATTTCAACACCGCTTAGCTTTACAATGCGGCTGGTTTTATCTATTGATAAGTCACCAAATTGAAGTTCTTCAATCGCTTTAACACTTGGCTGTCCACGGCGAAGCAATGCACTAATTCGAGCAAGAAGTACACGCGGCTCTGCCGGTTTTATAACGTAGTCGTCAGCCCCGAGTTCTAAGCCTATGACTTGATCGAAGTCTTCACCCTTTGCTGTTAGCATTAAGATAGGGAGAGTGTATTTGTCACGTACTTGTCGACATACGCTAAAGCCATCTTTTCCTGGCAACATTACATCTAAAATGATCAAGTCGACGTGGTTTTCACTAAGATAAGGGAACACTTCGTCACCGCGTTCTAAAACGTCAACTTCTAAGCCATTATGCTCAAGATAGTCTTTGGTTAATTGTTGCAACCCTAAATCATCTTCAACAAGTAATATCTTTGGCATTTACTGCTCCTAAATTAAAAAAAGCTCCAAGGTGAGCGTAGCCGATGTTTTTTCTTAGCGTATGCGGTTTGCACTTCTATTTGCACACTCGCTAACGATACACCTGTATGGGGATTAATCAGGGAGTATATGGTCTCCACCTGAACACGCGCTTTATAACTAAGTTGGCCTTTTTTGACACCTTGCCAGCATTGTAATTGTGTATCTTGTTGGTATAAACATACATCGCTAGCGGCTGACAGTTGCCACTTAAATTTTAACTCAAGATCACAAAATTCTTGTTGTTCGGAAACCACACAGACTTTGGGTGATACGTTAAGTGAAGAGGCTTTTGCAACGCTAGCGTTGCTAAAAAATGAAGCTGCAAGCACAACCAACATAAAACACTTCATATTAAAATGTATGTTCGAATCCTATAAAGGCGGTCATTGAATAGTCATGTTCAAAAAGCGGGCTGCTATCCATTGCTGAATAATCATAATAGGCTAAATGAAAACGAAGCGCGTTGACTCCATCTACAGGCCAACGGGCGTCGATTTTAGCATAAGGTTGCCAACTACTACCAACTTCTATTTCACCGTAAATAGATTCAGCGCTATTTAAACCATAAAAATAGTTATTTAGTTGGGCTGATTTGTAATTAACGCCTAACGTCGACTTTAACGTTAATTGCTTAAACTCATGGTGATATTGCCATTGCAACGATCCCCTATAGCCATTATAAACGCTGTTTACATCATGCAATAATTGCGCAGAAAATACTTGCTGCTGCTTTACAAAAAAATAGCTGATACCGGCATCAAGTGCGACTCGTCTTTTTTGTATATTATTTATATTTACTTGACGAGGTGAGTCAGTGTGTAGCGATTCTAATATCTCGTTTTCAGACGTTGTTTTAAAGGGGAAAATATTTTGTGGATGCCAATCAATAAAAAAACGTGATTCAGGGTTAATTTCTGACACAAAACTAACGTTATGTTGTTTGCTTTGTAAAAAAGAATAACCAAGGCGGCCATTATCAAAAAACCAATTTTGACCATAATAGGCCACTTGCGGAATAACAACTAAGGGGATGTTATCTGCACCATACAGAGGATTTGTGATCACCCCAACACCAACACTCACACTAAGGTTAAGCTCATCAGTGGATATATGTTGCTGCTTCTGAGCAATCGCATTAGTGCTTAATAGCACTAATAACAGGCATGTGTTTATTCTCAGATGGAACCGCATGAAGTTAATCGCTAGTTTATAAAGTGGCTTTGACCCTATAGTAGCAAGTAGTATGAACACAAGCTCTAGAGGGTTACAATCATTAACAAATTTGATACAAACAGAACACGTTTACATATCGGCCGCTATTTCTACCCGATTACGACCATGGGTTTTAGCTAAATAAAGTGCTCTATCTGCCTTTTCAACTAATAAACAGCTCTTACTAAAAGGTTCCATTAAAGCAATGCCGAAACTGGCTGAAATATTACGTTTATTATTACTGTCTTCTTTTTTACGAATCGTCAATTTGGCAATGCTCAAACGAAGCTGATTACAAAATGCCATCGCATCATTAATGCTTTCAAAGTAACCCGTAATACAAAATTCTTCACCACCAAAACGATAAGCTCTGTATTGCTCTTGTACACTATTTTGCACTTTTTGAGCGACTAGCTTGAGTACCTCATCGCCTTTTTGATGGCCAAAATCGTCATTAAAACGTTTAAAATGATCAATATCGAACATAATCAACACCGCTAATTTACCGTGTTCATTTTGTGAAGAGGCGTTCAAACAAAACTCAACAATGTCTGTGTCAAACTTACCGCGATTAAATAATCCGGTTAAGGAATCTTTATCAACCGCTTCTTGGGTCACGCTAAGCGCTTCTTTTAAATCTTTAATTTCGTTGTACGCTTGCGCTAATTTGGTTTGGAATCCACGGGCGTAATCTTGCATCGCAATTGATTCGTCAGTTAGGCGCTCAACGCAAGAAAGGATCTCATTAAATGAGTTAATACTAGAGAGTGTTTTTAATTCATTTTGTGAATCAACTAACGAGGTAGTAAAGCTTTTCGAATATTGAATGGAGTCACTAAGATCAAACTGCATTTGCTCTACGGTGCCATGAAACCTTTCAGACATTTGTTGAAAAAATGCAAGCTCTTCGTCATTAATATGCTTATTAAAAATTTCTTGGGCGGTTTGAGCTGAACACGTATTGTGCAAAGAGATGACTTTATCAAGCTCTGTGTTTAGTTGTGGGTTGTCGCCCTGTACATAACAGTACCAAATAGCATAATTTATTGGCGTTACAGGCATTTTGTATTTAACCATCAACGGAATGGCTTTTTTTAAACACTGGGCAGAATGAGCAAGTGAAACCGTATTATCCATAATTAAAACTCTTAGACATCACAACAAAGATGTTAATAAACACATAAATATTAGCGGTTTATATTAACAGTTTTTTATCATCCAACAAGCCTATATTATGTTTTCCCCCATATTTTGTGCAATATTCCAAAGCGCACTAATAGCAGGGTCGTTTAGTTCTTTATGTAATACAGCCAAACCAATTTTAAACCCTTGTGGTGGCTCGCCTTTATACTCTAAAACCTGAACCTTATCGTTAAGCGGACTATTATCGAGTACAATTTTTGGGATCATGGCCACGCCTAACCCTAAACTCACCATAGATACCATAGCTTCATGCCCTGCCACTTGCGCGTAAATTTTTCCTTGTACATTATTTTTTCGCCACCACTGCTCCAACCTTTGCCGTGAAAATCCTTGTTCAGCAACAATAAATTCAAGCTCAGACCAATCAATAGTTTCGCTACTAGTGGCTAATTTTTCTGTGATCGGACATTGAATAGTGGGTGCAATTAATACCAATGGCGAGTAGCCAATATCTACAAATGCAATTTGTGCAGGTAATTTACTGGGTCTGGCTGCAATGGCCATAGATTCATGTCCATCTAACACTCGGTTAATAGCCAAGGCGGGATCGCCCGTATTTAAGGTAATTTCAATATGCTGATGCTGAGCTCTCAGTTGCTCTAAAATATGATGCAAAAAACTGTAAGACGCGGTAACGGAGCAATAAAGGCTCACATTGCCATAAATATGTTGTTGCGGTTCGTTTAAATTAGCTTTAAACCGCTGCCAATGACTAAGTGTTGCACTGGCATACTCCTTAAATGCAACGCCTTCGCGGGTAAGCTTTACACTGCGATTATCACGCTGGAATAACATCACCCCTACTTCATCTTCTAACTGCTTAATATTACGACTTAAAGTGGGCGCACTTATGTGGCATAACTCACTGGCACGAGAGAAATGAAGCGTTTTTGCCAACGCCAAAAAGTAATTTAAATGCTTATGATCCATAACAACACCAGTATTTCATATTATGAAACACTTTAATTCAAATATATCATTTTACGCAAGAAAAGATTTTCCATATTGTTATTCCAAGCAAAGCAAAAGCAATGCATCTAACAAACTGAATTAATAGGAAACTTATCATGGCAAATTATTTTAATAGCTTACCTTTACGCGAACAATTAGCGCAATTGGCACAATGTGAATTTATGGGCGCAGACGAATTTAACGACGGTGTTGCTGCACTTAAAGGTAAAAAATTGGTAATTGTAGGCTGTGGCGCTCAGGGCCTAAATCAAGGCTTAAACTTACGTGATTCTGGTTTAGATGTAGCCTATACACTACGTGATTCAGCCATTTCTGAGCGTCGTCAGTCATTCTTAAATGCATCTGACAATGGTTTTAAAGTGGGTACATATGAAGAGTTAATCCCAACAGCCGATGTAGTACTTAACTTAACACCTGATAAACAACATACTGCAGTTGTTAATGCCATCATGCCATTAATGAAACACGGCTCAACCCTTGCCTATTCACATGGCTTTAATATTGTTGAAGAAGGCATGCAAGTTCGTGAAGACATTACCGTTATTATGGTTGCACCAAAATGCCCGGGGTCAGAAGTACGTGAAGAGTATAAACGCGGCTTTGGCGTACCTACATTAATTGCGGTTCACCCAGAGAATGATCCTCAGGGCCATGGCTTGGCACAAGCAAAAGCCTATGCAGCAGGTACAGGTGGTCATCGCGCGGGGGTACTTAAATCATCATTTATCGCTGAAGTGAAATCTGATCTGATGGGCGAGCAAACCATTTTATGTGGCATGCTACAAACTGGCTCTATTTTATGTTTTGACAAAATGATTGAAAAAGGAATTGATGCCGGTTACGCCTCAAAGCTTATTCAATATGGCTGGGAAGTGATCACAGAAGCACTTAAATATGGCGGTGTGACAAACATGCTTGACCGCTTATCAAACCCTGCAAAGGTTAAAGCGTTTGAGCTAAGTGAAGAGCTTAAAGTGATTATGCGTCCTCTTTATAACAAACACCAAGATGACATTATCGATGGCACATTTTCACGTGTAATGATGGAAGACTGGGCAAATGATGACGCTAACTTACTAAAATGGCGTGCTGAAACTGCAGAAACTCATTTTGAAAAAACCCCTGCAGGCGATGTAGAAATTGCTGAGCAAGAATTTTTTGACCACGGTATTTTAATGGTGGCAATGGTAAAAGCGGGTGTAGAACTGGCATTTGAAACTATGACAGCGGCCGGTATTATTGCAGAATCTGCCTATTATGAGTCACTGCATGAAACGCCGCTGATAGCCAATACTATTGCACGCAAAAAGTTATTTGAAATGAACCGCACTATTTCAGATACCGCTGAGTACGGCTGCTATTTATATAACCATGCCTGTTTGCCGCTTCTACAAGAATTTATGCAAGGTATTGATACTGATGTTATTGGTAAAGGCTTAAATGAGCAAAGTAATCAAGTTGATAACCAAACCTTGATTCAAATAAATACGGCTCTACGTGAGCACCCTGTTGAGAAAGTAGGCGCAAAATTACGCGGCTACATGTCTGCAATGAAAAAAATAGTTTAACCCAAGGGTCCTAGAACTTTCACTTGTTAGAAACCAAGCCCACTTGCATTTTGCTGTGGGCTTTTTTAAGTGCAAATTAATCATCAATAGCTGAAAATAAATAATGTGCTAAAATAATTCCCCTCATTGCCTCAGTTGTAAATATAAGCACTATCATGACGATACAAAATCTCTCTATTACTCAAAAAATAACAGCCCTTGGAAGCATTATTGCTATTTGTGTTGCTGTATTAATTGGTTTGACGTCTTTGCATAACTCAAAGAATATTATTGAGCAACGCATGATCGAATCTGAACTGCCAAGTAAATTGCAAACAATCAGTAATCATATTGGTGGCGAGATCAATGAACTTCTTGGTGCAGCACAGCAGCTTTCGGCAAATACCTTTATTTTAGATTGGGCAAATGCTGGCAACAACAACGACACGCTATTACTTAAAGAGCTCAATCGTTTGGTTGACCAATACGATCTTGCCACGGCTTCGTGGGCGAATAAAAACACTGCACAATATTGGAATCAAGATGGCTTTTTACGTGTTTTAAAAAATGATGCCGCAGATGGCTGGTTTTTTGCTTTTACACAATCAAAGCAACCTTACTCAATTAGTATTTATCAAGAGTCTGAAAACGATGTAAAAATGTTTGTTAACCACCAACAACCTAATGGTTTAGGCTTGGCAGGCTTAGCAAAAAGCATTACAGATATGCAAAAGCTGCTACAACAATTTAAAATTGAGCAATCAGGGTTTGTGTTTATTGCCGATAAAAACGGATTAATTCAGTTACATAAAGATGCAGACAAAGTCGCTAAGGTTAATATAGATAGTATTTACAGCGCTAATATTCATAACAAATTACTTAATAAAAACGGCTTCGCTTTAGAGGAAGTAAATATCAACGGGCAAGCCACACTCATTGCAGCCACACCGATTAAAAACACTGACTTATTTGTATTAGCTCAAGTCCCAAAAAGCGAAGTCTTTTCTAGTGTAAATACCCTAGAGTGGCAAATATTCACTTTCACTATCATCACTGCGCTAATCGCAAGCGTGATCAGTTACTTATTAGCTCGCTCTTTAGCTTCACCGTTATCAACAATGGCTGAGTTATTTTCGCGTTTAGGGCGTGGCGACGCAAATTTAGCCTATCGCTTACCAACATCTCCCCAACCTGAGCTAAATAATTTAACCACCGGCTTTAATCAATTTATTGAAAAAATAGAAACCGCTATTGTGCAAGTAGCTAATGAGAGCCACGGTATTCGCCACAGCTCAGATCATGTATTTTCGCAAGCCAAGCAAAACTCTTTAGCGCTTGATAAGCAAAAAGAGCAAACTATTTCAGTTGCAGCAGCCATTAATGAAATGGGCGCTACAGTGCAAGAAATAGCGCAAAGTGCTGCCAATGCAGCTAAGTTAACCAACGATAGCCGCGATAACACTAAGCAAAGCCATCAACAAGTGTTACAAAGCCAAACGACAATCTCAGCCCTTGCCAGCGACATTGACGGCATAACCGAGCAAGTTGCTTTACTTTCTAAAAAGACTATTGATATCGCTAGTATTGTGGATTCAATTAGAGGTATATCTGAACAAACCAACTTACTGGCTCTTAATGCAGCCATTGAATCTGCTCGTGCTGGTGAACATGGACGAGGCTTTGCTGTAGTTGCTGATGAAGTAAGAGCGCTGGCGAATCGTACCTCACAATCGACCACTGAAATTCAATCAATGATTGAAGAGCTCACTCATATTTCAGATGACGTTGTCAGCGATATCGGTCAATCAAAAGATAAAGCACAACAAAGCGTAAGCGCAATGCAAAACTCGGTTGAGTTACTTAATACCATTACTGAAACAGCCAATGAAATTAACGATATGGCGACCTTAATTGCCACCGCCACCGAACAGCAAAGTAGCGTTGTGAATGATGTAGGTCGTAGTATTGAGCAAATAAGTGAGATCAGTGATAAGTCAATGAGTGAACAAATCAATACAGAACAAGCAATTCGTGATTTAGCCACCAGCGCACAAACACTTGATGCACTCGTTGCTACGTTTAATCAGCAACGTTAAATAGAGTGGTACATTAAAAAATAACCTCTGTACAAAATAACCACTATACTTAAGTGTGTTTTTTGTACAGAGGTGTGTATGAATGCTCTTCAAGGTAAACATTATTTACTGATTGTGTGCCTGCTGGCTCTGTGTGCTTGTAGCACCACAGATAACGCCAATATAAGCGTGTCAATCCCCACTATTACTCCTCCCATGCAATTACAACAGCAGCTGGTAGAGTCTGAGCAACAAATATTTCAACTCGACGACGGCCTCAAACAGCAATTAAATGCTTACGTGCAATCGAGTAAATCAGTTGATGAAATAGCGTATAGCCTACTTAGTTTTTTACTCACAAATGGCGATAGCGCTTTATCTTATCAATCCACCACGACACAAACCGCATCTCAGAGCTATCAAAACTTAAACGCCAATTGCTTGTCACTATCAATTTTAGCATATAGTTTAGCTGAGCATTTAGGGCTTAAAGCTCGCTTTCAAAAAGTACACATTCCGGAGTATTGGTCACTAAATCAGGGATTTAATTTACTCACGGGGCACATCAACCTTGCCATAGACAATAAAACGAAACTCAAAGACAGCTCACTTGTTTATCAGCGTAATAAGCGTTTAATCATTGATTTTGATCCCAATAGCCGACAAGCCCGTTTTGCAACCTCATTGCTTTCAAAAAAAAGAGTGACCGCTATGTTTTATAATAATAAAGGGGGTGAGGCACTGGTAAATAAACACTATGATTTAGCGTTTAGCTATTTCAAAGCAGCAATCAATACGGACGCTTCATTTAGTGCTAGCTGGGGCAATTTAGGGGTACTCTTTAAACAATTAGATGATTTAAAGCAAGCGGAGCAAATGTATCGCTATGCTATTGCCTTAAATACTGATAATAATACTGCACAAGGTAACTTAGCATTATTATACACACTCACAGATAGAGTGGCCGAAGGCGAAAAGCTATTGGCTGAGCTTGACAAAAAACGCCAAGAAAATCCTTACTATCATATCTCGCTTGGTAACAGTGAGTATGTAAATGGTAATTTTAAAGGCGCAATTAGCCACTATAAAAAAGCGAACGCTATGTCACCAACCTTACATGAAAGCCACTTTGGACTGGCGCGAAGTTACTTTGAGTTAAATAATATAGCTAGGGCGGAATTTCATTTGCGTAAAGCCAGAAAAAAAGCAGACTTTACACATGACAAACAACGCTATGATAATAAACTCATCGCATTAAAATCACTTATCGTTAAGGCGAATCATTATTAAATTATTTAGTTTAACCTGCATTGTATTTTTTATAAGTTGGAGTGGACTCTCAAAGCCGATTGAGCCGCAGTTATTCACTGATTTAACAACGCTAACCAGCTCTAAATTAGCAGGCAGAAAAACGAATAGTCACTCGGCTTTACTCACCAGAGAATATTTAAAAGCACGCTTTAAAGAGCATCAACTGACGGTTATTGAACAACCTTTTACTTATCCATCAGGGCTGTTTTCTAAGGCGCAAGGCGTAAATATTGTTGCGACCAAAACAGCAAAAAATTTACCTGTTATTGTTATTACAGCGCATTACGACCATTTAGGCCTAAAAGCCGGAAAATTACATCCTGGTGCTAACGATAATGCCTCGGGTGTTGCCGCATTACTATACTTATCGAACGCTTTACAGATGCAATCATCCTATGGTTTTATGTTTGTTGCAACAGACGCTGAAGAAAACGGTTTACACGGCAGTGAGCACTTTGCCAAAACAATGCGCCAGTCTCCTATTGCTTTAAATATTAACTTAGATATGTTGGCAATTAAAAAATCGCATAAGCGGTTATACGCGCTAACAAGTCGTTCGTTAAAAGGTCAACTCACTCCACTATTTAGCCAAATAAAAAATACGAGTGTCGAATTAAAGCCCGTTTATTCATCACGAAAAATGAGCAGATTAACCAACACGAAACAAATAGACTGGCACAGAGCCAGCGACCATTATTCATTCGCTAAACAGAAAATTCCGTATGTGTACTTTTCGATGGGCGCCGATAACTATCATCACACAGCAAAAGATACGCTCAAAAATATTAATACTGCTCTTTATCAAGAAGCAGTATTGCTAATTGAGGCATTTATTAATCAGCTTTTGACAAACCCTGAGGTATTCAGTCCCCCCTTAAAAGCAGCAACGTAAGCCTCTTTTTTTGCCCGTGGAAGTTTTTTAATCGCATATTCTAATTTACTTGCGTCGCTTTTAGTCCCAACTTGTTGCTGATGAATGAGCACCAGCGGTCCTTTCCCTTTGAGGTTTTTTGCCCCTTTACCCGCTTGGTGCGTTGCTAAACGACGCGCTACATCAACTGTAATGCCGGTATACCAATGACCAAACCGTGTTTGCACAATATACAGTGACCAAACAGCCGGTTTAATTTTACTATTGCACAACTCATCGTTTAAACTTTTTTGATTATTAATGGTCAAAACCTCGCCTTAACGCGCTAAACAAAAACAATTACTCAAAAGGGTTTTACCTTGAGTGACTAATCGGTATCATGCAGACTATAAAAAATAAGGATCACAACTAACAATGCAGTCGTTAAAAACTTTTTCTCTTTGGCTTATCGTCGCTTTAACGCTTAGTTCAGCCGCAGGTTGTTCTAGCTGGGTGTACAGAATCAACATCCCTCAAGGTAACTTTTTAGAACAATCAGACGTTGATAAGCTTCGCGTTAATATGACTCGCGAGCAAGTAATTTATGTACTAGGCAGACCGATTGCCGAAGACGCCTTCGATAAAAATACTTGGCGTTACGTTTATAGCTTTAATAAAGGGCGCGCTAATGAACAATATAAATCATTAGTATTAAACTTTGAAAATGAAAAGTTGGTAACGGTCTCTGGTGACTATGAGCAACCAGAAAACTTTACAACCCCTTTAGAGCAATAAGCCATTTGGGTTTAATTTAAAAAGGTGAGCATGGCTCACCTTTTTTGTATCTAGCGATCTAACGGTCGGCCACCGGTTACTTTATTTGCGCGGCCCTCTTCTTTGGCTTTTTCGGCGCGCTTTCTGCGGGCATCTTTAGGGTCGGCAATTAATGGGCGGTAAATTTCAACTCTATCGCCGTCTTTAAGCTCATGATTAAGCTTTACCGTTCTGTTCCATACACCTAAAGTTAAAGCGGTTGCATCAATTTCAGGGCACTTCTTAATAATACCTGATTGGATCACTGCTTGCTCTGCGGTGGTACCTTGGAATACCTCTATATTTAGCGTGGTTGCTTTCGTTGGTAACGCAAACACAATTTCAATATTGATCATGCTCGCTCTCCATATACCGCTTTTGCTCGTTGAGTAAAGGCACTCACCATATTTTTAGCCACATCATTAAAAATTTTACCAAACGCAAGTTCTATTAACTTACTAGAAAATTCAAAGTCTAGCTGTAAATGCACTTTGCACGCATGCGCATCTAATTGCTGAAAATGCCAGCGACCTTGTAAGGTTTTAAAAGGCCCATCGACCAAGCGAAGCATCACTGTTTGCTCATCAATTAGCGTATTTTCAGTGGTAAACCATTTTTTTATACCGGCTTTAGATATTTCTAAACTGGCGGTCATGTTATTATCATGCTGCTTAATAATTTTTGAGTCTGAACAATTAGGTAAAAACTGCGAATAAGCTTCTACATCATTGACTAGATCAAACATCTCTTTAGTGCTGTACATAACCAGCGCACTTTTCTCTATTTGTGGCATACTCACTCCCAACTGTGTGCAGGAATTTTAGCAAGCTTTGTGCGTTTCCCCAAACTTTCATCGCGCTTAAATGAATCCTTCGCTTTTGCATGTATAATTTAAAAAAATCGATGTAAAACATCTCGTATAACGTATATTATAGGGCACTATGGCTAAGAAAAATTCATCAAAATCGACAAGTAATACCATCGCGCTAAATAAAAAAGCGCGACACGAGTATTTTTTACACGACAAGTTTGAAGCAGGTATTGAACTCCAAGGCTGGGAAGTAAAAAGTATCCGAGCAGGTAAAGTAAATATCTCTGAAACTTATATTCATCTTAAAAACGGTGAAGCGTTTTTATTAGGCAGCACAATCCAGCCTTTAAATAGTGCATCAACCCATGTTATTTGCGACCCGCTGCGTTATCGTAAATTATTACTAAGCAGACGTGAACTTGACCGTTTGGTTGGTGCAACCGAGCGTGATGGTTATTCATTAATTGCCACAGCTATGTATTGGAAAAAATGCTGGGTAAAGCTTGAATTCCATTTAGCGAAAGGTAAGAAAATGCATGACAAACGTGAAGACGGTAAAAATAAAGATTGGTCCCGTGAAAAAGAACGCTTAATGAAACATAAAGTTTAAATAAAAACGCCTAACATCATGTTAGGCTTTTTTTTTGCTAAATTTTTAGGAAAATACAAATTATTACAAATTAAAGTCGCTCGGCGTTTTGTTTATCAATAATAACTAAATCACGTTACAGCGCCAAATAGCGAGCATCCTATCGTTTACCTTTATTGAGAAAATCAGTACATATTAGTGCAGATAACAAAATCATCTTTGTGGCCAATTGATAACAGTTAAGTTACATGGTATTAATAATTCGACTTGTAAAACAAGTAAATTATAACATATCAACAAGGACTTAAGGATGAAGCAATCAATTGCATTTACACCGAGCTTAATCATCGGTGCTACTATCGCATTGTCAGCAGGTTTTAGTACAACGACTTATGCTGCACAGCAAACTGCAGAAAAAGTAGAACGTATTCAAGTAACAGGCTCTCGTATCAAACGTTCGGACATCGAAGGCCCGTCTCCAGTACAATCAATTAATAAAGAAGACATCGAAAACATGGGTTATGACAACCTACAACAGCTTCTTGAAAGAATGCCTGTTGCAGGTAATGGTACTTTTTCAACCCGTGGTAATAACCAAGACTCAACCGCAAATGGCTCAGCTGCCGTCAGCCTTCGTGGCTTAGGCGCCGATGCTACCTTGGTACTTATTAATGGTCGTCGTGTTGCAATCAGTGCATTTGCTGAAGGGATCACCAACTCATTCGTTGATATCAACAGTATTCCTGTTTCAGCAATCGAACGTATTGATATTTTAAAAGATGGCGCCTCAGCAATCTATGGCTCTGATGCTGTAGCGGGTGTTGTAAACGTTATCTTGAAAAAAGATATTGACGGTATTGAAGTAAACTTAGGTTACGGCGGCACAGATGGCCCTAACTATGAAGAAACTACAGCCAGTATTGTTTGGGGTACTACTAGTGCAAAAAGTAGCGCATCCGTTATTATTGATTACTTTAAAAACACCTCTTTATCATCAGATGAAATGGGGCGTTTAGGTACTGCTAATCAATCTCCATATGGCGGTGAAGATTTCCGTTCATCACGTGGCTTCCCTGGCTACTTCTATGTTGATGGCGTTAAAACAATTGACCCTGCGTGTCCTGCAGAAAATGCAACATCAAGTGGCAGTTGTTTATTTGACTATGGTCCATTTGGCTATATTGCACCGGCATCAGAACGTGTAGGTGCTATTTCACAATTTGAATACCGCTTTGATAATGGCATAACGGGCTTCTTAGAAATGGCCGTTCAGCATAACAGCTCAATTGCAGCAGGTGCCCCAACGCCACTTGATGAAGATGCGGGCTTAACAGTACCAGGTAGTCACCCTAATAACCCATTCGGCCAAGATATTGAAATAGGTCGTTACAGAACCGTAGATGCGGGTGCGCGCCAATGGGATATCGAATCAGACACATTACGTTTTGTTGCTGGTTTAAAAGGTGAAATAAACGATTGGAGCTGGGAAACAGCGGTACAAAAAGGACGTAGTAAGTCATTACAAACTGGGGATCGCTCACAAGGTTGGGTACGCACCGACTTCTTACAACAAGAAATTGATGCCGGTAACTACAACCCATTTGGCGGCACTTACAACGATCCGGCCGTAATTGATAGAATTACTACGAGCTTGGTTCGTCAAGGCGAGTCTCATATGACGTCGTTCGATGCTAACATTTCAGGTGAAGCATTTAGCTTTGGTGATGATGTTGTCATGATGGCGGCCGGTATTGAATACCGCGAAGAGGACGTAACGGATACGCCAGATGATCAATTCCAACGAGGATTAATCTTTGGTACCGAGTCTGTGTCAGCTGCCGCAGAGCGTGACCAATACGCTGCCTATGTAGAGTTTTCAATTCCACTTGCTGAGAACTTAGAGCTACAACTTGCTGGTCGTTACGATGATTACAGTGACTTTGGTACCACAACCAATCCTAAAGTCGCTTTACGCTGGGCACCTACTGATGAAATCACAGTGCGTGGTTCTTGGGCACAAGGCTTTAGAGCACCGTCACTTGCACAAGTAGGTTTAGGGCCATCTCAAGAGAGCCAGTTCTTTATCGATAATTACCGTTGTGACGCAACAGGTAAAGATTGTGATGCACTAGATTACAACATTGAATTTGCTGGTAATCCTGACTTAGAGGCTGAAGAGTCTGAATCTTGGAACGTCGGCTTTATTTGGGCACCTACAACTGACTTTGGTTTGAGTGTAGATGTATGGAGTATCACCCAAGACAATAAAATTGATGAGCAAGAGTTTGGTCCAATTTACAACTCAGAGTGTAATAACCAAAACAGTACCGTATGTGTTCGCTTACCTCCTTCAGGTACAGACAGTTTAGGGACTATTCAAAAGATTTTCAGTACTTTTGAAAACGTGTCATCACAAGAAGTTTCGGGCGTTGATATTTCAGCAAACTACAATCACTCACTGGATGATTTAGGCTTACTAAAATTCAATTTAGAATGGGCTTATCAAGATAAATTTGAAAAAGACGGCCGCGATTATACCGGCGAATATGGTTACCCAGAGCATCGCTGGATTTTCTCAACTAACTGGGAAATTGGTCAGTTCAACACAAACATGAACATTAGTTATGTAGGTGAGTTTGAAGATACGCCAGATATTGACTTCGATGGTAACTTAGACTTCGATAGTAATACATCACGTACTGTTGATTCACAAGTACTGGTAGATTTACAAACATCATACCGTATTACTGAGTCAGCAAAAGTATCACTAGGTGTGAACAACTTATTTGATGAAGAGCCACCGTTTGCAATTGGTGACGGTGATTCAGATCTGTATGGTTACGCATCGGGTGTACACAACCCTCGTGGTCGTTACATTTACACTAAAGTTAGCTTTTCGTTTTAATTTAAAATAATAAAAAAACCGCCATTTTGGCGGTTTTTTTTCTTAAACTAGAGGGCTAAATTATAGCTCGCCTTCGTTTTCAGATAAGAATTTAGCAACGCCTTCAGGGCTTGCGTCCATTCCTTTTTTACCTTCAGTCCAACCAGCAGGACATACTTCACCGTGCTCGCTGTGGAATGCTAGTGCATCAACCATACGGATCATTTCGTCGATGTTACGACCCAGTGGTAAATCGTTCACTACTTGGTGACGTACGTTACCTTCTTCATCGATTAGGAAAGAACCACGAAATGCAACGCCCGCTTCTGGGTGCTCAACGTCGTATGCTTTACAGATTTCGTGTTTAACGTCTGCAACTAGTGCGTATTGAACTTTACCAATACCGCCGTCTGCTACAGCCGTGTTACGCCATGCGTTGTGTGAGAATTGTGAATCGATAGAAACACCAATTACTTCTACGCCACGTTTTTGGAATTCTGCATAACGCTTATCAAAAGCAATAAGCTCAGAAGGACATACAAATGTGAAATCTAGTGGGTAGAAAAAGATTACTGCTTTTTTACCTTTGATTTTTTCGTGAAGGTTATAGCTATCTATAATCTCACCGTTACCTAGAACAGCTGCAGCGGTAAAGTCTGGTGCCTGACGGCCTACTAATACACCCATTTTATTCTCCAAATATTTTGAGTTTATTGTCAATTGCTTACGCAATACTGATTACTAATATGGGCACTAATTTTAAAATTACAATAGCAACCATATTTAATTAAACATTATTCTATGGCTATCAAAAATAAATTAACAATCGTATTTATAGATAGCACCGTTCTAAAATAGCGAACGCTTGATAAATGGACTGATTTTTAATCATAAAAAAACCTGCTTTAAGCAGGTTCTTTTTACTAATCCATAATATCGCTAGGCATATCACCGCGAATATGTTGCCATATTTCACCGGTTTGATGACCATATTTACGCATCATGAATATTGCACCATCGTGCTCTTTATTCTCAGCAAGCTTAGTTAAGTCTTTATAAAACTGGCGTGCAAGCTCGCGAGTGCGAGGATCTGAAAAGTAATGGCAGCCAATCTTAGAATAAAAACCTTTAAAGCCATTAAGGATGAGCACATAAATGCGATTATTACCGGCAACAGCTAATTCATGATGAACTTTATAATCATAATCTGCAAACGCTTGCGCGCTGTCTTCTAATTCATCGCTTTGTGATAAAATTTCGATAACACGCTCTGGTGCAAGTTTTATAGCTGCACGGGTATAAATTGCGCTGATATTAGTACGTGCTGAGAGTAACTGATCGGTTAGCTCTGGCATTTTATCTTCATCTAAACGTGCCAGTGTTTCAAGGATATTTAATCCTGAGGTTTCCCAAAAGTTATTAACGCGAGTAGGTTTACCATGTTGTATTGTTAACCAACCGTCTCTAGCTAATCGCTGTAATACTTCTCGTAATGTGGTTCTAGTAACACCAATTAACTCTGAGAGTTCACGCTCAGCAGGCAGAATTGAACCTGGAGGAAAATCACCATTCCAGATTGACTCTACTATGTATTCCTCAGCAAATCCTGCTGGGCTTTTCGCTTTAAAAATTCTCATTCAATTCCTACTCGAATTAATTCACATCACATCGCTACATACGATTAACTGACTGATTGTACCAGACAAGCCACAACTAACAAGTAAAGTAAGTTAAATTACCTAGGTATGTGATTAAAAAGGCAACTTTACTTGTATGATTCGCTAGTTTTACCGATAGGTTTTAAACACAATATGAATGCCAACCTATTATTCATACCAGACACTTTGACTATTATTATTTAGTTGTTTACACCCTCTATAAGCTGGACTAAGTTAATGACATTAACCAGACTATTAAACGCCTCCCTAGGGAAAAATCATGCAACAGAGTGTCCCATCTGCAATATTTATAAATTTTTTAGGTAAAGCACCTCAATGGTATAAATACACCATTATTGCATTTTTAATAATTAACCCGCTGCTGTTTCAATTAAACCCTTATTTGTCTGGCTGGGTACTGGTTATTGAGTTTATTTTTACACTGGCCATGGCGCTCAAGTGTTACCCACTGCAACCTGGTGGTCTACTTGCCATTGAGGCACTATTAATTGGTATGACATCAACCACGCAAGTTGAACATGAAATAGCACAAAACCTAGATGTGCTTTTATTACTTATTTTTATGGTTGCCGGTATTTATTTCATGAAAGATCTGCTGCTGTATATTTTTACCAAGTTAGTGGTTTCAGTAAGAAGTAAAACCGTTTTATCGCTTGCCTTTGCAATAGCTGCTGCGTTTTTATCAGCTTTTTTGGATGCCCTAACTGTAATGGCGGTTGTTATTGCGGTGGCAATGGGCTTTTATAGTATTTATCACAAGGTGGCCTCAGGAAAAGATTTTATTAGTGAGCACGATATTAACGATGATAACCAAGTAAAAGAGGTAAACCGTCAAGAGCTTGAAGAGTTTCGTGCTTTTTTACGTAATTTACTCATGCATGCCTCGATTGGGACCGCACTTGGCGGCGTGTGTACTATGGTTGGTGAACCACAAAATTTAATTATTGCAGAGCGAGCAAGTTGGCTATTTGGTGAGTTCTTTTTAAGAATGCTGCCCGTTTCTTTACCCGTGCTTTTTGCGGGCTTATTAACGACCTTTTTATTAGAAAAAACAAAAACCTTTGGCTATGGGGCAAAACTGCCAGAAACAATTCATGCTATTTTAAAAAACCATGCACAAACACTTGATAAAAAACGCACCAAACGCGATAGAGTTAATTTAACAATTCAAGCACTTATCGCTATCTGGTTAATTACTGGCTTAGCATTACACTTAGCAACCGTGGGCTTAATTGGCTTATCGGTGATTATTTTAGCCACGTCGTCTGCCGGTATAATAGAAGAGCACCAACTCGGTAAAGCCTTTGAAGAAGCCCTCCCCTTCACGGCACTACTTTGTGTATTTTTTAGTGTGGTTGCAGTAATCATCGATCAACAACTCTTTACCCCTGTGATTACTTGGGTACTAACATTTGAAGGGCACTTACAATTGGTGATGTTTTTTATCGCTAATGGATTGCTTTCAATGGTCAGTGATAATGTATTTGTCGGCACTGTATATATAAATGAAGTTGCTGCAGCTCTAAAAGCAGGTCAAATAACTCGAGACCAATTTGATTTACTTGCAGTGGCGATAAACACCGGCACAAACTTACCCAGCGTGGCCACCCCTAATGGTCAAGCTGCTTTCTTATTCTTACTGACATCAACACTAGCTCCCGTGTTACGCCTATCTTACGGTCGAATGGTGTATATGGCTTTACCTTACACTTTTGTGCTTACCTTTGTTGGGTTAAGCGCGACTTATTTTGGCTTGAGTGAAATAACCAGTTTGTTTTATGACTGGGGGATAATACAACACCACATCCCTGTAGCGAATTCTGGGCATTAAGTGCTTCCCCGACTTTGAGGAGCTAGGAAATTTCATAGCTTCTCACTTTTCCCTTTTACTTGCTCCGCTGTTTATCCTACGTCATAATCTAAGCCCTTATTTAAATACGGATTTGTTATGAACTGGCTTGCTAATTTAAGTACTCAACGTACACCTTGGTTATTATTCAGTGGGATTGTTTTTCTGCTTGAAGTCATCGCGCTCTTTTTTCAATACAACATGGGGTTAGCACCGTGCATTATGTGTATTTACCAACGCACCGCGGTATTAGGTTTACTTTTTGCAGGTATTATTGGCGCCAGTAAACCAAACAACCTCGTAGTCCGTATTGTCGCTTATACAGTGTGGGGGGTTTCAAGTGTATGGGGGTTACTAATAGCTCGTGAACACATTGAAATGCAAACAACCACTGACCCCTTTGCATTTAGCTGTGAGTTTGAGCCGAATTTTCCAGAGTTTATGCCATTACATCATTGGATACCGCAATTTTTTGAGGCAACCGGTGATTGCGGAAACATAGATTGGCAATTTGCAGGCTTAAGTATGCCAGCATGGATGGAAGTTATTTTTGTATTGTTTACCGCCACACTTTTTGCGTTAGTGGCCAGTCGATTAATCTCTAAAAAGTCACTTTAATATGTTTACTTTTTTTTCAAGCCACGTTGACGAACTTAAACACTTAAAAGTTCGTCAAAGACAAACCGTTATTGCGATCTCGTTAAGTATGCTCTCTCCTAGTGACAGAGTGTTAATGCGTATTGTAAAGCTTATGCTGCTAAGCCCATTTTTTTTAATATTTACCCTTTTTGAAGGATGGCTACTCGTGCCCTTTTTGATTGTGGCTGGTTTAAGCTACCCGCTATTAACTGCCCCCGTAGATGTTAATTTTGCTAAAAAGCACCTTGGTGCTGCCTTAAAACAGTTTGATCAGGGCGCATAGCGCCCTTTTAAGTTAAAACGCCACCTTTCCATCAAGTTTGGCTAGCATTTTTTTACCCACCCCTTTTACTTTAGCTAGATCTTCAAGTGATGCGAAATCACCATTAGTTTCTCTATAATCGATAATTGCCTGTGCTTTTTTCTTGCCGACACCTGGTAACTTAATTAACTGTTTTAAATCAGCAGTATTAATATTAACCACGGCTGATTGCATCTGCTCTGATAGCATATCGCTTTGCGCAAAGGTGGTACCCATAGGTAATAAACATAAAGCAGCGGCTAATGAGATGATTTTAATTAATTTCATACTATTTCCTTTTGTGTTCTTACATGAACATTCGTTGATTATTTACACCCAGCACTTTTACATAACGTTGTGGTTACTAAGTACTAACGGTAACAATCACTCCTTGCGACTCCTTTACTGCAACGCGTTATAAAGTGACTTAATAAATAAAGTAGAGTTACTCTTTATTGTCAACCAAGCTGCAGATAAAATAAGGCTAAAGCTTGCAAAAACGCGCGCAAGCTTGTACTGTATATAAAAACAGTAATCTAATGATTTAAATTAATCATATTGCCACGTAAGTAAGCAGGAGAAATCATGGCTGTTGTTGTTAAATATGTTGTAGAACGAAACGGAGTCGAGCGCATGACGTTTACTACTAAAAAAGAAGCTGATGCCTATGACAAAATGCTCGATATTGCCGAGTCACTAGAACTCATGCTTGAAAAAGTAGATGTACCACTAAGTGAACAACAGGTTGAGTCGCTCGCGCTGGAGATTGCAAAAAGTAAAGACGACTTTATGGCCGTACTTAAAGGTGGTAAAGAAGTACCCGCCAAGGCTAAAAAAACAAAGTCAGATAACGTTGCAGATATAAAAGAGAAAGCAGCGAGTTAGTACTTTTAAAAGCTCAATAGTAATTATTAAAAAAACTGAATTCGTTATTCGAATTCAGTTTTTTTTATGCCTTTAAATAATAATAGCTAAAGGCAAGTAATCGGTGATTAAGCGTCATAATCTCAGCTGTTTAAACGAGATAAATGGTCTCTGCTAAAGGTCAGCCAATAAAAAATGCCAACCAGTTAAACTGATTGGCATTTATAAAAACCAACACTTTACGTTAGCTAATCAGTTACAATGACGATTCAACTTCATCAAACAGATCAGTAATTTCTTTTTTCGGTTCAGCTGTCACAAGGCTTCCTACCACAATAGCAATACTCGCTAAAATGAAGCCTGGGACGATTTCATAAATTACACTGCTCAAGCTCTCACCATTAATGGTAATAGGCGCATAAATCCATACAAGCACTGTTAAAGCACCAACAACCATACCGCTAATAGCCCCTTTTAAGTTCATACGTTTCCAGTAAAGACTAAACAAGACAAGTGGACCAAATGCAGCACCAAAACCAGCCCATGCGTTGCTAACTAAATCAAGTATTGAACTATTACGGTCATACGCTAGGTAAATAGCAAATAACGCAACCAGTATTACGCTAATACGCCCTACTAACACCAGCTCAGTTTGCGAGGCATCGCGGTTTAAGTAAATCTTGTAGAAGTCTTCAGTAAGCGAGCTTGAACACACCAATAATTGCGATGAAATCGTACTCATAATCGCAGCTAAAATAGCAGCCAGTAGGAAACCAGCAATTAATGGGTGGAAAATAAGTTCAGCTAATACTAAGAAAATGGTCTCTTTATCGGCAATAGGCATTTGGTTTTCAATCATAAAGGCAGCACCAAATAAACCGGTAAATACCGCACCAATCGCAGATAGTGTCATCCAAGACATACCAATACGACGCATAGTTGGCATTTCTTTTACTGAGCGAATAGACATAAAGCGAACAATAATATGTGGCTGACCAAAGTAGCCTAAGCCCCAAGCCATCGCAGAAATAATAGCAATGGTAGAACCACCAGCAAACCAATCAAGCATATTCAATGAATGGATTTCACTGGCTTTTGGTGAACTTAACAACTGCTGGTAATTTGCATTTGCTAAAGTATCCATAAATGGCTGATCTAGCATCATATAAGTAGCGATAGGTACTGCAAGCAAGGAGATAAACATAATACAACCTTGCACGAAGTCTGTTAGGCTAACCGCTAAAAAGCCACCAAATAAGGTGTAAACAACAACCACACCCGTGGTGATGTATAAACCCATTTCGTAACTCATCTGAAATGAATTTTCAAATAACTTACCACCGGCGACTACGCCTGATGAAGTATACAAAGTAAAGAACACAATAATAACAATTGCAGAGATCACACGGAGGATATTCTTGTTATCATCAAAACGATTTGCAAAATAATCAGGGATGGTAATAGAGTCATTTGCTTTTTCAGTATAAACACGCAGTCTTGGGGCGACTAAGAAATAGTTTGCCCATGCGCCTAATACTAAGCCAATAGCAATCCAAACCTTGCTAAGCCCAAACAAGTACATTGCGCCAGGTAGGCCCATAAGTAACCAACCACTCATGTCTGATGCACCCGCTGATAAGGCAGCAACACTGGGGGCTAAATTACGACCACCTAGCATATACCCTGATATATCGCTGGTAGATTGCTTATATGCGTATAGTCCTATTCCCAGCATTACAATAAAATATAATGCCAGTGAAATAATCATTCCTGTTTCCAAATTTGCCTCCACTTAAATAAGTAATAACAGGCTTTTAATCCAAATAATGACTCTTGAAATCTTATAATTAAGACAGTATTGGAATAAAAGCTTTCTACTGAACTATAACACGGTAATTGCTAATAACTCCAACCCGCTCATTTAAGTAGATAAAAAACCATCGGTTAGCTCACTTTTGCAACAAATAAAATGAAAAACAATAAAATTAGATTAAGAAATATCAAACCAACCATAGTATTTTATTAATAATGTTCATTTTACCGATGCTATTTTGAATGTTTTCCAATATATTATTACAATGTTAATCAATTTCTACTCTTTCGGAATCCAATATGTATTTTTACGCTGCTCGGCAACCTATTTTAGATCGCAATAAGGAACTAATTGGCTATGAGCTTTTATTTCGTGATGGAGTTGATAACGTATTTCCAAATATTGACGGCGATGAAGCCACGTCTCGACTGATTGAAGGCAGTCAATTTAACTTTGGCTTAGAAGATTTAACTGATAATAAACCCGCTTATATTAACTTTACCTTAGACACCTTGTTAAAAGGCTACCCAACCCTTTTAAACAAAGATGGGGTGGTAATTGAAATACTCGAAACCGTCCAGCCAGGTAAACGCTTATTGGCAATTGTTAAAGACCTAAAAGAAAAAGGCTATACGCTAGCGCTAGATGACTATGCACATCAACCTGTATGGCGGCACTTTTATCCGTTTATCGATATTATTAAAGTCGACTTTTTAACTTGTGATATTGAAAACGTTAAAACGATCATAGAGGATTTAAAACCTTATCCACACATAAAATTACTTGCTGAAAAGGTTGAAACTTACGCGCTTTACAATCAAGCTTTTGAACTAGGTTTTGAATACTTTCAAGGCTTTTTCTTTTCAAAACCAGAAATGGTGCAAAGCAAGGCGTTACCGCCATCGGGCATGGCATTGGCTGAGCTACTCTATGAAACATCCAGCGTAGAAATGGATCTTAAAAAAATCACCGATGTATTTGAGCGTGATGTCAACTTATCGTATAAGCTGCTACGCTACTCAAATTCGGCAGCATTTGCTCGCCGCTCTGAAATAAACACAATAAAACAAGCGCTTATTGTATTGGGCGCGGCTGAAATAAAAAAACTACTCTCTTTATTATTTGCCGCACAAGTCTCTGCAGACAAACCTCTGGAGCTTATTAGGTTGTCGCTAACACGCGCGCGTTTTTGTGAGCTTTTAGCAATTTCACATGGCAAACTTAGAGATACAGGAATAGCATTTTTAACCGGCATGATGTCGCTTATGGATGCCATACTAGATGAAGAGATGGACAGTGTAATGCTTAAACTACCGCTTTCAAATGAGATAAAAGCGGCACTGTTAAACAATGAAGGGCTGCTTGCTGAGTATTTAAACTTAGTAACCCTCTATGAGCAGGGTAACTGGCACGCTGCTAACGATAAAGCCCAACAGCTTAACTTGGGTGATGATGTGCCTGATGCTTACCACGAAGCACTTAATTGGGTTAGTGAACAAATGCAGATAATGATTGATAATTAAAGCGCTCATTAGCAATTAATAACTAAAAATAAAACGCCAGCATTTGCTGGCGTTTTTATTTTTATTAAAGGCTTTCTAAGAAATCTTCGTCAAAATCTTCAGGCTCTTCTTTTATTGGCGGATTGCCATCGTAGAGTTCATATAACTGACGCTGAAAGTAAATGTCTTTAACAAACAGGTATGGGTCTAATGAATCATTTAATAAACCCTCTTGAGCCATTAAAGACGCCCTTGCCTCAACCGCCTTTAACGCAAACACTAAAATTGTTTGTGGTGTTGTCAGTGCAATTTCAGGTAAAACCACATTATCAACAACATCACCGGTTAAGTTACGTGCAGTTGATGGCCCCATTGCCGGGATCATTAAATAGGCACCATCGCCTACTCCCCACACACCTAAGGTTTGGCCAAAATCTTCATCAGTTACTTCAAGCCCTAACGAACTTGCAACGTCAAATAAGCCAAACACTCCCACCGTAGAATTCACTAAAAAGCGCGCAAAATTAATTCCGGCACTGCTTGGCTTTCCTTGCAGACCCGCATTAATAATATCAACCGGTGCGGTAATATTATCGGTGAAATGCACAATACTTCGACGCACAGGCTGTGGGGTTACTGTTATATAACCCACTGCCGCAGGCCTTAAAATATAAGCATCAAGTACGTCCATATTAAAGTCATAAATAGGTCTGTTTACACTTTGTATGGGATCGCGCTCATCATATTTACTCTCAGGCACTTGAGCACAACCCGATAACGTGAGTAAACATAATAAAAGTAAGCCTTGTTTTAACATCTCAAATCCTTAAGGTATTAATGTATCAATGTTCAGTTGCACTTGGCGCACCTCTTTAGAAGCAAGCACTTGAGAATGCCCTTCAAGCTCCCCAGTGCTTGGCATAACTGAATCATCATTAGAGATACGCGCAGAAATGATAATTTCACTCGCACTCGATAAGTTTAGCCCTGCCATCATGGCATTAGCATCGCTCAGCTCAACCGTAATTGGAAAGCTATAGTCTGTTAGTTTAACCACGGCTAAAGGCATCGGTGATCCCTTAGCCGCTTTAGCAAACACAAACAAAATACCGTTATTGGGCTGTTTGTCTGCAAGTTGGCTATCGATATCAACGGTAACTTGAATACTTTGAGCCGCTAACTGATCGCCACTGGTTGCCACGTTTTGCTGAGCAATTTGTAGATCGATTTCGCTAATACGTTGGTTGATCATAGCATAGCGCGTATCAGACTCATCCATACTTGCAAGTAGCACCTCAAACGCTGCCTTTGCCTGTAGCCAGTCTTTTCTCTCAAAGGCGATTAGTGCAAGTAACGAAATCGCATCAAGGTTATTTGGTTGAGCTTGCAGTACTTTAGAAAGCATACCCGCTGCACGAGTCATGTTTTCTTCACTGCCCTCAAGTAATAGCACCTGAGAGTAGCTAACAAGCGCTTGCATATTATCAGGGTTTATTTTTAATGTTTTATCAAATGACTGTTTCGCCATATCAAATTCATTTAGCATTAAAGCAACACGCCCTAACAACATCCAAGCCACTTCATCATCACCGCTTTGACTTAATTTAGTACGCAGTGCTAAGGCAAACGCTTGTAACTCATTTTTAGTTAACGGCTCGCCCTTTTGCATTACGGCGCGCTGACCATAATCGGCCAAGTTATCCATTGCATCATGCCAGGCTGCAATTTGTTGCTGGCTGCCTGTCATTGCATAGAAAATACCTGCTAATGCAATTAAAAACGCCGCGCCTGTTAAAGCAAATATACGATTGTCACCACGACTATTTAGTGACTTCTCTGGCGATAATTCATTAAGTAAGCGGCGTTTTAATTCAATAATAGCTTCGCTGTGATTTTGCGAGTCTATACGTTGATTATCTAAATCTGCCTGTAATTCAACTAAACGCTGTTCATAAATGCTGATAAGCTGTGCATTGGCGTTATGAGTGATGGTTACTACGCGCTCTTTTTTTAAAAAAGGCACAATAATAAACAGCAATGCAATGAGTGTGAGTAAAGCAAAAGACGCCCACATTAAAATCATTTAACTTTGCTCCTGATGTTTATTTTGTTTAATCAGCTTATTGAGCATCACTTCATCAGCGTCACTCCAGGTTTGTTTTACCGACGCTTTACGTTGGCGAATCACAATAAAGCCAAACCCAATTATTACGATGAGTACCGGAAGTACCCACAGTATTAACGTGGCAGGTGTTACCGGTGGATCGTAATGAACAAAGTAGCCATATCGATCAATCATGTAATCAATAACTTCATCTTTGGTTTTGCCATCTTTTACCAACGCCAGCACTCGCTCGCGCAAGTCTTTTGCGACAACGGCATCAGAGTCAGCAATATTCTGATTTTGACACTTCGGGCAACGTAATTCTTTTGTTAGCTCTTCAAAGCGAACAGCTTGCTCGTTGCTATCAAATTGATAACGGTCTTGCTGAGCAAACGCAGCTACACTAACAAACAAGCTAAGGGTTAATAAAAACAATCTCATGGCTGCAGCTCCTGCATAATAGGCGCAAACTTAGCACGCCAAACTCGAGGGTTTATATCACCAGTGTGATGTAACAAAATGGTGCCATTTTTATCTACTAAAAATGTCTCTGGTGCACCGGACACCCCTAAATCTAAAGACAATGAACGTTCTAAATCTAAAATATTAAATTGATAAGGGTCGCCCGCACGTGAAAGCATATTACTCACATCATCACGCAGCGCTTGCATATCAAATGGGCCATCAAAATCGGCGTCGTAACTTTGTACATAATACAAGCCGATAATTTTAACCCCTTGCTCGCGTAGCTTAGTTAAATAGCCAAGCTCAGCTAAACACGTCGGACACCATGTGCCCCAAACGTTTAGCAAATACACGTCACCCTTTAGCTGCTCATCAGTCCAACGTTTATCGTCTTGCATTAAATCAGGTAAATTAAACGCAGGCACCGTTTGACCAATTCGCCCTGTTTGTATTTCCCGCGGGTTGGCAAACAACCCTTGGTATAAAAACACACAAATAAAGATAAAAATTAATAAAGGGGCAATTGCGATAAGTTTACGGTTCATACTGCCCCCTCTATTTCATCTTTTCGCGGTGAGGCGCGATAGCGCTTATCGAATAAAATTACAAAACCAGCGAGTGAGATCAGAATACCGCCAATCCACATCCAACGTACAAACGGTTTATGGTAAATGCGTAATGACCATGCCCCTTCACTTAGTTGCTCACCAAGCGCAAGATATAAATCACGAGTGAATCCGGCATCAATAGCGGCTTCGGTCATAAATTGCATACCAATATCGTAACGACGCTTTTCTGCATATAAACGCGTTACAGTGTCATTCCCTTTTAATACCGTCACGACACCAGCATGACCACTGTAGTTTGCACCACGAATCGTCTTCACACCTTCAAAGCGGTATTGATACTGGTTAAGCTGCACGATATCGCCTTGCTTCATCGATACATCACGCTCAACTGAATACGCCGAGGTGAGTGTAATGCCCGCTATAACAAAGGCTAAACCAACATGCCCCAGCACCATTGCCCAATAGCTTAAACCTAAACGCTTTATACCGAGCTTAAGCGAGCCATGAACCGCTGCTTTGGTATATAAATCAATAAAAGTGGCAATAAATATCCATACACCTAGCGTGGTTGCTAAAAGTGTTAATGGAGTCACTACCTCATAGCTACTAAATAACCATGCGCAGGTAATGATAATACTGACTAATGCGCCTACAAATATTTTATTTTGTAAAAAGGCCCACTTATTTTGCTTCCAACGCAGGAAAGGTCCAATGCCCATTAAAATAGCAAATGGCACCAGTAAAATAGCAAACATTTTATTAAAGAAAGGTTCGCCAATTGAAATACTGCCTAGTCCCATTTCCTTGTGCACCATAGGTAATAATGTACCTAACAGTACAATTAACGTAGCAACCACTAAGAAAATATTGTTTAACCAAAGTGCCACTTCACGCGATACAAATTTATAACGCCCTTCACTTTTAACTTGTGAGACACGCAAGCCATATAACGCTAAACCGCCGCCAACAACTACGGCCAAAAAGCCAAGAATAAATAAGCCACGATCAGGGTCTGTTGCAAAGGCATGCACCGAAACAATAATTCCTGAGCGAACGATAAAGGTGCCTAGTAAACTTAATGAAAATGCCGCAATAGCCAGTAACACTGTCCATGATTTAAATACGCCACGTTTTTCAGTCACACTTAAAGAGTGCAGTAACGCGGTTGCGACTAACCATGGCATGAGTGATGCATTTTCAACAGGATCCCAGAACCACCAGCCGCCCCAGCCTAGCTCTGAATAGGCCCACCAACTACCTATGGTGATACCTAAGGTTAAAAAGCCCCATGCCGTCATTGTCCATGGGCGTGACCATTTTGCCCAGGTGTTATCAAGCTTGCCGGTTAACAACGCGGCAATAGCAAAGGCAAAAGCAACAGAAAGACCGACATACCCCATATAAAGTAATGGAGGGTGAATGATCATCCCCGGGTCTTGTAATAATGGATTTAAATCGCGTCCCTCAACAGGGAAATAGGGCAGTAAACGTTCAAACGGACTTGAAAGTAGCAAGGTGTACATCATAAATCCGACACCTAAAAAACCAAGCACACCTAATACGCGAGCACGAAGTACCCAAGGCAGTGACTTTGAACGCAAAGCAACAACGGCGGTCCAACCGGCCTGCATTAATAACCACAGTAAAATAGCGCCTTCATGGCCACCCCATGTTGAGGTTATTTTATAATACCAAGGCAAGGTGCTACTTGAGTGATACGCTACATAAGATACGGTAAAATCATCGGTTAAGCTGGCATAAATAAGCGCAGCAAAAGACAAAGCAACAAATGCAAACTGACCAATAGCAAGTGATGGCGCAGCGCGCATCAAACGAAGGTTTCCTGTGTGTGCACCCCAAAGTGGGAAAATACACAACAGAATACTCAGTACCATGGCCAATGTTAGGGAAAAATAACCAAGTTCTGGGATCATATTAGCTCCCACTATCTAAATTGTATTTTGGTTTCTCGTGCTTAATTCCTTTTACTGCCTCGGCAACCTCGGCTGGCATATATTCTTCATCATGTTTAGCCAGTACTTCAAACGCTTCAATGACGTTAGGTTCAACTAGCACACCTTGTGCAACAATTCCTTGCCCTTCACGAAATAGATCAGGCAAAATTCCTTGATAACGCACCGTGACCAATGGGCCAGTATCAATCAACTTAAAGCTTACCTGTAAGCTTTGCTCATTTCTTTGTACTGTACCAGGGACAACCATACCGCCAATGCGGAGCTTTTGTCCTATATGAGGCTTTTCTTTATTCGGGCCTTTACCATCAATTAATTCACTGGGGGTGTAAAACAAATTAATGTTTTCTTGTAAGGCGTACAACACTAAACCAATTGATCCACCAATACCAAAGAGTACGGCAATAATAACCAAAAGGCGTTTTTTACGTCTAGGGTTCACGAGGTTTGCTCCTGCTTAGAATTTTTAATTCGAGTTTCACGCGCAATTTGCTGCTCTACCGACGCTAAAATTTGTTTTTTGTCGCGTAACGAGCTAAATAAAATGCCTAATAAAATTAATGCGCATGTACCAAAAGAAAGCCATACATAAAAGCCATAGCCTCCCATTGCAATAAAATCTGAAAACGAGTCAAACTGCATAATTACCCCTTAGTTAACAACTGTCGCACCCATGGGCGGTGCTTTTCACGGTGTAAAATTTCATTTTTAAGACGAATTAAAGTCACAGTACCAACAAACGCGGCAAAGGCTAAAATATTAATCATTAACGGCCAAAACATACTTGGATCTACCGCGTCGCGGTTAAACTTAGTGATGCTTGCCCCTTGATGCAGGGTATTCCACCATTCCACCGAAAAGTGAATGATAGGCAAGTTAATAACCCCAACAATAGCTAAAATAGACGCGGCGCGACTGGCTGATTTTTTATCTTCAAAGGCATGGTACAAAGACAACACCCCTAGATATAAAAATAACAAAATAAGTTCAGAGGTCAGTCTTGCATCCCATACCCACCAAGCACCCCACATAGGTTTACCCCATGCAGCACCGGTGATTAAGGCTATTGCGGTCATGCAGGCACCTACGGGTGCTATTGCAATCACCGCAAGCTCTGCATTGCGTAATTGCCATACAAGCGCAACAATGGCAGCAATCGCCATTGATGAATAGGCGCCCATAGATAAAATAGCGGAGGGCACGTGAATAAAAATAATACGGTAACTGTCTTTTTGTTGGTAATCGGCAGGAGCAAAACCTAATCCCCATACCCAACCAACAACCATACTAATAACCGTTACTACTGCAAAATATGGCAGTAGAGTATTGCATAATTGATATGCTCGCTCTGCTTTCGCATACGGATGTAACCACTTCCACATATTAACTTACACTCACTTTTAATGCTGATGATATGGCAATTGGCGCACTGATAATCGCAACGACTAACATTGCACCTAGGATTGCAAGCTGACCACTGTAATCCAGCGACATAGTGCTGGTATCAATAGCGGAAGTTGCAAAAATTAAAACCGGAATATACAAAGGCAAAACGAGCAGACTCATTAAAATGCCGCCTTTTTGTAATCCCACAGTCAAGCCCGCCCCTATTGCGCCTATGAAGCTTAATAAAGGCGTACCCAATAATAACGTTAATAACGTAGCCATTAGGGCCGTCGTATCTAAATTTAGTAGTAAAGCAAATAAAGGGGTCATTAGCACTAACGGGAGGCCGGTGATCACCCAGTGTGCGGCTACTTTGCCCAGTACCGTTAATGATAATGGGTATGACGAAGCAATGAGCTGCTCCAAAGAGCCGTCGTGGTAATCATCTCTAAACAGTTTATCAAGGCCAAGCATGGTCGATAATAAAGCCGCAACCCAAATAATGCCCGGTGCCATCCTTGATAACAACCCTGGCTCAGGCCCTATGGCTAATGGAAACAGTGAGATAACAATTAAAAAAAACAAGATAGGATTAACTATTTCAGCGCGCTGACGAAAAGCGAGCTTAACGTCTTTGCTAAATACCGCGACAAATAACTGCCAATATGAATGCTGTCGTGTCATTAGTGGCGGTACTCCAAAGTCAACGTTTGTAAGTCACTAAAGTGGGTGGTTAAATCTTGGTGTGTTGTTAACAAAATAGCGCCCCCCTTTGATAAGTGCTCAGTAAAACGTTGCTGTAAAAAGGCAACCCCGCTTTTATCTAGCGCCGTGAAAGGTTCATCTAAAATCCATAACTTCGCTTCAGATAACCATAATCGAACGAGTGCCACCCGCCGCTGTTGACCCGCAGATAACATTCTTACAGGCACATCTTCCAGCCCCACTAAACCTAACTTACTTAATAAAGGGTATAAGTCAGGAGTATCAACATAACCATTAATAGCCAACCAATGTGCTACATTTTCAAGTGCACTAAGTTGTACGTTAACACCGGTTTTATGGCCTATAAATAATAAGTCTCTGGCATATTCGTCATAATATTTTTTGATAGATTGATTTAGGTATAAAATATCACCTTCATCCGGCAGCGAAAAACCAGCAATAATGCGCAATAATGATGTTTTACCAGCCCCATTAGGGCCGGCTAACTGCATGATTTGACCGCTTTTAAGGCTAAAATTAAGTTCATCAAACAAACAACGCTCTTGCTTGATACAAGTAACGGACTTAATGTGTAACAAGATGACGATTCTCTCTGCCAAAAATTAGCCGTAAGTCTACCATAATGATAGGGTAATACGAATATTGCTTTAGAATCGATTTACTTAAAATAAAGAAAACTTGATATAAAATAATGAATACACCAACGCACATCACATTGTCTAACCCACAGGTTAGTAATCAAACAACTGATTCAGGTAAGGCTGCGTTAGCAACACTGCCACCTGAAGTGCTGGCGGCAAAAAATATTCAGTTTTCTAAAGATTCAGTCACGCTTGATGTGTTTATGAATAAGCATTGGCAAACGATTCGCCTTGGGACAACTGAGACATTCACAAACGTTGAAAAAATAGCAAGCGCTAACATACAGTTAAGTGCAGATGGTAAAAGCTTAACCATCATCCCTAACAATACAACTTTAACAATTAAACAACCGGCTCAGTTGCAACGATTTTTAAATTTTATAAACACCCAAAGTGATATTCAAAACAGTCCACTATCACTTCAGGTGGTATTACAACCAACACCAAAGTTGGTCATTGAAAAATTTAATGCCAGTATTGCTATTAATAAACACGTTGCACAATTACTCGCAGATGAGCCTTTAATAAAGGGGATGATTGAAACGGATAGCAAAGGTACACGACTTAATATTATTAACCGTTTTGCTGATATAGTGCATTCACAGCCAATAAACCAAGCCAAACTAACACAGTTGCTTGCCAGTAATTTAACCCCTGCTCAGCTTCATGCTATGCCTAAGTTTGCGGTATTAAGCCCAAACTCTTTTAAAGACTCATTAACTATTAACCTAAGTCATCGACAATTAAGTGAACTACCTACCATCCCGACTAAGGTAAACATTACTCACCAAGCAGATAAATTACTGATCAAAACCGCTTATCATAATATGACTGTGAGCCTTAAAAACTCATTTAGTAAACCGTTTAATGAGATGCTCTCTTTGCAACAGTCGCAAGGCCTAATTGATCCCTCGCCAAGTAAACAGCATCCGCTCAGCACGATAAACAGTCCCATACAATCATGGTTAAAAAGCAGTTTTGCTGATTTTAAAACACGTATTTTAGATGCGGTAAAGTACTTTGAAAGCAAGCCATTTACGACTTCCTTAAGCTCATCTCAAAAACCAGAATTTACAGGCAATGCTCAGCAAAAATGGCTCACCCCAATGCAAAAAATTGACATGACACAATTAAAAAACGTGTCAAATTTAGCGCCGCCCCTAATGCAATTTACCCAGCAAATAAAATCAAGCGTTTCTATGTGGCAACAACAACCGTTAGCAGCACACGCTTTATCTCCTTTAGTGACTCCTTTTTCATCCTCACCAACTAACGCAGTTACATTTGGTCAGAGCTTACAGCCTTTAGAAAAACTCTTATTAGCAACGGTTTTAAAACACAGTCCAAACACCTCAATAGAACAAAAAGATGCGACCAACCAAATAGTAAGCAGCCAACTTAATACCATTACAAGCAAACTGACTGATCAAGGAACCGATTTAAACCGTTTAGTTAATCAGGCTTTTAATCGCATGTTGTCAGATACTAATTTACACCCAGCAACCATACAGCGCGAAATACTCAGCACCATAAAGCCCACACAACTTCAAAGCGACATTTTACAGAGCTCGTTTAATAGAGGTGTTGAACAGCTTTCATTAAGCATTTTAGCCGCGCCTATCATTAACCAAAATCCAAGTGCAGTGAGTATTAATAATCAAACGGGTTTAGAAGCTTTACTGCAGGTTTTATTACCGACGTTTAAAGTGGGTAATAGCGCCAATAAATTGTTGGAACAATTACAGCAACCACAAGTACAAGCATTAGCAGGTGAATTAACCCAAATTAAGAACACATTAAGCCAAGTACAAACGCCTGCTATTAGTCAACAACCTGACACAAACGCCTTGGTGCAATTTTTATTACCGATGAAGCTGCCTGCTGAAGCGGCGCAAACAGAAATAACTTTAGGGCAGTATAAAAAGCACAGTAGCGGTAAACTAGCGGATAAAAATGTCTGGTTTGTTAGGCTCAACTTTGATTATGCCGAACTGGGTAAGCTACAAATAATCGCAGAACTCATGGATAAAGCTTTAGATTGTCAGTTGTTAGCCTCAACCCAAGCGGTGAGCGCTTTAGCTCATCCACATCTTGATAATTTACGCTCAAAACTGGCAAAACAAGGCTTACAAGTGGGTGAGCTTAAACTAAAACGAGCGGATGATAACCATCAAGCATTTTACCAATCGCATGCCATTATTAATATTAAGGTTTAGTCATGACTGAGTCATCAAAAAGCAATTCAGCAATTGGACTACTCTACGAGGCGGGACATTCACCCATTGTAAGTGCTAAAGGGTTTGGTGAACTGGCGGATGAAATTATTGCCCTAGCCAAAGAAAAAGGAATTTTAATCCATCAAGATGAAGCACTTGCAAATACACTATCGAAACTAGACCTCGCAGAAGAGATCCCCAAAGAGTTGTACTTTGTTATTGCTGAGCTCATTGCGTTTTCATACGTGGTTAGAGGAAAGTTTCCGCCTGGTTGGCAAGACTTTCAGGGAAAGCTAAATATAAAAGCATAACGCAGTGTTATAAAAGCAAAAAAGGCGCTAAGCGCCTTTTTGTTTGTGTAATGAAAACAACAGTTCAGCCTCGGCGCGGGGTAATTCACATTCGCGAATAACCTCATCTAAATCAGCACCTAACTCAACCATTTTTACTGCACGAGAGTATATTTTAGCATCGGGGTCATCGTATTTTTGAGCTGCTTGTTGCTGTATCAGCTCTTGGTTTTGTTGTTCTACCTCAAGCACACGCTTACCAATACTCAGTAAACCGGTTCGCAACTCTGACACTTCGCTACGTAAAATATTAATCTGCTCTGATGAATCTTTAAACTGTTGTAATTGCGCGCCAAGCTCACTCGCATAGCGCTTTTTAAACATCACAATTAAAAGCAGCGAGAATAGTCCAAAAACTAAACCCGCAATAGCAATACCAAGTAATAACATAGTTTTATGTAGAGAAGCTTATATATCGCTTAACTCATCCCATTCGTCATCACTGAGTAGTTTATTTAAATCAACCAGAATAAGTAACTCATTGTCGCGGTTACATACACCTTGAATAAATTTAGCACTTTCCTCTGTACCTACATTTGGCGCACTGTCAATTTCAGAGCTACGTAGGTAAACAACCTCAGAAACGCTATCGGCTAGAATGCCAATCACTTGCTCTTCTGCTTCAATAATTAAAATACGTGAATTATCCGTCGCTTCAATATCAGGTAAACCAAAACGAGAGCGAGTATCAATAACGGTAACAACATTACCACGTAAGTTAATAATACCAATCACATACGAAGGTGCACCTGGTACAGGAGCAATCTCGGTGTAACGCAGTATTTCTTGCACTTGCATTACATTTACGCCATAAGTTTCATCTTCTAGCTTGAACGTAACCCACTGCAAAATCTCATCATTATTATCTGCATTTTTCTTAGCTGACAGTAATTTATCTTCACTCATGCTCTTACCTCGTAATGGTCATTACTTGTGACGGCTATCTAAGCCTTTCTCTAATAGTGCGTTTAAATTATTAACATCTATTAAAGCACACATTTTTTCTTTAATTACTCCAGCAAGCCATGGGCGCTTACTGTTATTTGTACGCCATTTTACATCTTCTTTACTCAATGTAATGTTATTTATTAGTATTTCTGCTAATAAACCCCATTGGCTATCACCTAAAGTGATGAGATATTGATAATTTAAAGATGCCTCTAACTGCTCATCGTACTTTTCAGGCATAACCCAGCGAGCGGTATCAACAACATTGAGTTTTTCTTCTCGGTTGATCATAACCCCTTTAAACCACTTAGGCTTGCCAAATAAATGATTTACTTCTCCAAGCTCATGAATGCCACCTAAGGCTTTTAGCGGAACCGCTAAAGTAAGCCCTGCCACTTCAAAAAACAGCGCTTGAAACTCACCATCAAAGTAGTCAGCTTCACCACCTACAACCACCTCTTGCTCAGGCACGACGTGTTGCTCTTGGTGGGTGTCAATTTCTACATTCGATACTTGCTTATTAAGCTTTTCAACTTCAACAACAGGCTCAACTATTACTGGTTGTTCTTTTTGCTCTTCATACGTTACCTGCTCAAGCAGTTTAGCAACAGGCTCAAGGTCTTTTGTTGGTTCGTCATCAGATAATAACGCCCCTAAGTACTGAGTGACTACTTTTTCATTAGCAAATAATTGCTTACTCATTTATTAACCTTGTTTTATTAAATATTTAAGTAATGCTTTATAAGCATAGACTCCACGCGCATTTGGGCAAAAATCTACCGGTACTTTTTGCGCTAAACTTGCATCTCTAAATTTAGTATCAACAGGAATAACGCCTGGCCATACTTTTTCTTTATACGTTTCTTGTAATGTTTTATAGGCCTCAAGCGATGCTTTGGTTCGTTTATCATACATAGTTGGAATTATAGTATATTCATAGCTTTTCGCTTGAGAGGTTTGCATTAACTCCATAGTACGCATCATTCTATCGAGCCCTTTAAGCGCCAAGAACTCAGTTTGCACCGGCACTAACACTCTTTCACAGGCGGCAAGCGCATTGACCATCAGCACACCTAAAACAGGTGGACAATCTAAAATTGCGTAATCGTAATACTCGCTAATTTTAGCCAGTGTTTTTTTTAAAATCAGGCCCATTCCCGTTTTATTACCCATGCTACGGTCAAGTGTCGCGATCGCCATAGTTGCGGGTAAAATATCAAGGTTTTCAATTGTTGAGGGGCATAATGCTTGCAATATTTCTTCGCTTTTCATACTCGAGCCGCGAGTAAAAATATCGTAAACACTGACCTCTAAATCTTCTGAATCAATACCAAAGTAATAGGTTAGTGAAGCATGAGGATCTGTATCAATCAATAACACGCGCTTGCCTTGAAGCGCAAGGATCCCTGCAAGGCTAACCGCTGTAGTGGTTTTGCCTACTCCCCCTTTTTGATTGGCTACTGTCCAAACTTTCACATTACATCCTAATTACTGTTCGTTGCGCGTTGTAACACGGATGCCACCATGCGGTAAACGGATTATTTTTATTGTATCGTCTTGGGCAGGTAGCTCAATTTCTGGCTGACTTTGCTCTGATACTGAAATTGATGATTTCGTTTGTTCATCAGAGGGCTCTGGTGCTAAACCATATTTAGAAAGTGCAATCACGACTTTACGGTTTTCAGCACGCCCAGCTTCGGTATCATTATCGGCAAAGGGCGAGTATTGACCATACCCCTCAATGGCCATGCGCGCGGATTCAATGCCCAAACGCTCTAGCTCAACTAATATTGAGGTTGCACGCGCCACTGATAACTCCCAATTAGAACGAAATATTTCATTTCGTATGGTTTCGTTATCTGTATACCCGCGTACTCTTATATAGTTATCGACTGATGCAATGATTGCTTCAATTTTTTTTACAATCTCTTTGGCCTTGTTATGTGCAACAGCACTACCACTGGCAAACAACAATCCGGAATTGAGCTCTATAACCAACCAGTCTTGGCTTAGTTCTAAGCTAGCCTCGCCACTGCGTATCTCATCAATTAGCGACGATTGTAATTTAGCCAATAAACTATCCAGCGGCTTACCTAAGTGGCGTTGACTAATATTGCTATTGTCACTTTGACCATCGAGTAACATTGGGCCTTGCTCTTGCTCTTGAATACTTTCGCCATAGAGTATTTCAGCCTCAGGGGTCACCCTTTCAAGCAATAAAGCATCACCATTTACCCCGTTACCCTGCTGAGAATATTGTTTTGCAGACTTATCAAAAACATGCTCAAGAGAATCAGATAAAACCTTGATGTTGTCTTCTTTGTTTATCGCAATTGCATACAATACAACAAAAAATGCAAACATTATGGTCATATAATCCGCATAAGAAACTAACCAACGCTCAGTATGTTGGCTCTTTAATTGGTGATGACGTAAGCGACGGCGTAACATAGGCGCTAATGGGCCTGTAAAATTGGACGTTCAACGCGGTAGGCTTCAAGCTTTAGTTCAATATTAATAGGGCTCTCACCTTGGCTAATAGCAATTACACCTTCCGCTAACATTTCGTGATAAAGCATCTTTTGTTCAACCCGTTGCTTTAGCTTATTGGCCATAGGTAAAAATAATAAATTAGCCAAACCAACACCATATATAGTTGCAATGAACGCGGTGGCAATACCCGTTCCTAACTGCTCAGGATCGTTAATAAATGACATGGCTTGAATAAGCCCAAGTACCGCACCTAAAATACCAATAGTTGGGCTATACCCACCCATTGCTTCATATACCCGGCTAGCCTCAAGTAATCGTTCTCGCTCAAGTAATAAGTCAATCTCGAGGGTATCGCGTAGTTTTTGCTCTGAACAGCCATCAACTAATAAACTCAGTCCTTTGGCGGCATAGGGATCTGAATGCGCAAGTGCTTCGTTTTCTAATGCTAAATACCCTTCTTGACGGGCTTTATGCGACCAGCGTTTTACTTGCTCAATAGCATCTTCAATATCATGGTCGTCGGTAACAAAAACCCAATGAGTAATACTAAGCATTTTTTTAAATGTATTGGCTGATGTTTGTAACATCACCGCACCTAATGTACCGCCTAATACAATAATTAGTGCAGGCCCATTAAACAGCGCAGATACCACACCTCCCTCTAAAGAATAACCGATTGCAATAGCACCTAATGCAACCAGTAATCCTAAAACAGAAAGCTTATCCACAGCCAACCTCTCTTTTTAAGCGTGCAGCCACATCATGAAGGCTAATGCTTTCGCTCGCTAAACCTGCACTGGCTATCGCCTGAGGCATACCATAGACAACACAGCTTTTTTCATCCTGAGCCCAAATTGTAGCGCCAGTTTGCTTAAGCATGCGAGCACCATCACGACCATCTGCACCCATGCCTGTCAAAATAATGGCAAGCACATCACCTTGATACGCTTTGGCCGCACTGGCAAAGGTAATATCAACACTTGGTTTATAGTTTACTCGTTCATTTTTATCTTCAAACACACGAAGGGTTCTATTAGAGCCACGTCCTTCTACCATCATTTGCTGGCCACCTGGCGCTAAATAAGCGCACCCAGGTTGTAATCTATCGCCTTGCTGCGCTTCTTTTACCTTAATCTTACACAAGCCATCTAAGCGAGTAGCAAAGGCCGGGGTAAATGCAGCAGGCATATGCTGTATGAGTAAAATAGGGTGTGGAAAATTAGCAGGTAATTGCGTCAAAATAGTTTGCAGTGCAACTGGCCCACCTGTGGATGTACCAATAGCAACTAACTGATACTGCTTACCACTGGCACGCGCTGAGGCACTGCTGTTATTAGGTGCAGGACTCGCATTATTAAAGCTACGATCAGGTTGAACTATCGGCTTTTTAGCAAGGTTAGAAAAGCGTTCAGAACTGTTTGACGCTGGTTTACTAATACTTGGAGATGGGGCCGTTCTCGTAATTCTTCCAATACGCTGGCGGCCTATTTCCTTAACCTTATTTTGCAATAACTTAATTGCATCATCGTTATTGCGAGCAATATCTTCAAACTTTTTAGGTAAAAAGTCCATCGCCCCAGCATCAAGCGCATCCAAAGTGGCAGATGCCCCTGCTCGTGTTAACGATGAAAACATTAAAATAGGTGTTGGATTACTCGCCATGATCTCTTTCACAGCACTAATACCATCCAGCACCGGCATTTCAACATCCATGGTGATAACATCAGGACGTAACTGAGCTGTTTTTTCGACGGCCTCTCGGCCATTTACAGCAAAGCCTATTACCTCAATGCCGCTGTCTTGTTCAAGAATTTCACTCACTCTGCGGCGAAAAAAGCTTGAATCATCAACTACTAAAACTTTAACAGCCATTTCGCTCTCTTATTCAATGAATGGGTAGGCATAAAGTTTATACCTACTTTTTATTATCCAGCGTAATGCTTTAGCATACTCGGTACATCTAATATCAGTGCAATTCCACCATCAGAGGTAATAGTCGCACCCGCCATACCCGGCGTACCTTGCAATAATGCATCTAGAGGCTTGATCACCACTTCTTCTTGACCTATTAGTGAATCAACAACGAACCCTACTTTTTGAGTCCCTATTTGCACAATAACGACATGCCCTTGTGCTTTTCGCTGACCTCTATCAGCGCCTTTTATAAGCCAATGTTCAAGGTAGAATAATGGAATCGACTTTTTACGAACAATAATCGTTAGCTGGCCATCAACCACATTAGTTTTTGTTAAATCTAAGTGGAATATTTCACTTACACCCGCTAGCGGCAAGGCAAAGGTTTGCTCTCCCACCACCACCATTAAGGTAGGCAATATCGCAAGTGTTAGTGGAACTTTGATTTCTAAAGTAGTCCCTACGCCCATTTCTGATTTTATGTTAACCGAGCCATTGAGCTGAGTGATTTTTGTTTTAACCACATCCATACCAACACCACGGCCAGAAATATCTGAGATTTCTTCTTTGGTTGAAAACCCAGGTGCAAAAATAAGGTTATAAGCTTCAGTATCAGAAAGACGACTCGCTTGGTCGTGATCAAGCACCCCTTTACTAATCGCAATCTTTTTAAGCTTTTCAGCATCCATACCGGCACCATCATCTTGGATGGTAAGTAGAATATGATCACCCTGTTGCGAAGCTGATAAAGTCACCGTACCTGTTCTAGGTTTACCCGATGCTTCACGAATATCGGGCATTTCAATACCATGGTCGACCGAGTTGCGAACCAAATGCACCAATGGATCGGCCAATGCTTCCACTAAATTTTTATCTAAATCGGTGTCTTCACCGACAAGTAATAAATTAATATCTTTTTTAAGTGTTCGTGCTAAGTCACGTACAACACGAGGAAAACGGCCAAATACTTTTTTAATCGGCTGCATTCGTGTTTGCATTACTGCACCTTGGATATCAGCAGTCACAACATCTAAGTTGGAAATAGCTTTACCCATAGCCTCGCTATCAGAGTTAGTCGCCAAACTCACTAAGCGATTTCGCACAAGTACTAACTCGCCCACCATGTTCATTATTTGGTCTAGGCGTTTGGTATCAACACGTACTGTTGTTTCTGCCGGTGGAGGCGCTGCTTTTTTAGGCGGCGCAGCTTTAGCTGCTTGTGCCGCAGGAGCCGGCTTAGCTGGCTCTGGTTTAGGCTGTGGCTTAGCTGCAGCAACTGGTTCTGGCTTTTTAGCTGCCACTGGTTCTGGTTTACTTACAGGAGCCGGTGTTTCTATCGACTTAGGTGCACCTTTACCATGAAGTTCATCAAGTAACGCTTCAAACTCGTCGTCACTTATTTCATCATCGCCCGAGCTTTGCTCGTTACTTGGTGGAGCCACAGGAGCTGATGGTGTTTGTTGTGGTGTACTTGCGGTTGCTTGGCTCACTTCGCCAAAGCTGCCTACACCATGAAGTTCATCCAATAAGCTGTCAAACTCATCGTCAGTTATATCACCACTGACATCATTGTCACTTGATGATGATTGTTTTTCTTGTGGGGCTTGCCCTTTTCCATGAAGTTCATCAAGTAGGCTTTCGAATTCGTCTTCGGTTATTTCATCAATCTGAGACTCAGTACTGCTGCTATCTGAGCCGCTAAATAATTCATCAAAAGCAAACGGGTCTTCTTCAGCATCGTTGCTCGGTTGCTCTGCAACTGGTTCGGGCTCTACCGATGGGGTTTCGACAGGAGCTATATCTTCAACCACAGAATCGCCGGCAAGCTCTTCTGCTGTCGGTGGCTGTCCAAGTTTGTGAAGTACTGCAAGTAATTCTGGATCAGCAGGCTCTGGCTGGTCACGATTTTTAATCGTGGCAAACATTTCATTAATGGTATCCAGTGCTTGTAAAATCACATCCATTAATTCAGAGTTAACTGTTCTTACACCTTGGCGCAGTAAATCAAACACATTTTCAGCACCATGACATGCATCAACAAGCTCTGTCATAGCCAAAAAGCCAGCGCCACCCTTTACAGTGTGGAAACCGCGAAATATTGCGTTTAGTAGCTCAGTATCATCTGGGTTGTTTTCCAGTTCTACTAACTGTTCAGATAAAAGCTCAAGGATTTCTCCGGCCTCTACTAAAAAGTCTTGTAAAATATCTTCATCGACTTCAAAGCTCATGCAGTACTCTCCTATTAGAAGCCCAAACTTGATAATAGATCATCAACTTCATCTTGATCAGATACAACATCATTACGCGTTTCTTTATCAATAATAGGCCCTTCGGGACCTGCTAGTGTTTGTGCAACAATGGGATCTTCTATTTTTTCTGGTTGTTCAGTTGGTTCAACCTCACCACCTTGCGCTGCAAATGCAGTTAACAGGTGAATTAAACTTTCTTCAACTTCACGGACAAGTTCAATAACACGGCGAATAACCTGACCGGTTAAATCTTGATAGTCTTGAGCCATCAGCACATTAGTCATCAGCATTTGTAACTCATCGGTTTTGTGATGAGAACTGCTCATAAACTTATCAATACTATGACAAAGTGATTTAAACTCACCAAGCTCTATTTCGCGGTTCATTAAACGATCCCACGTTGGCTTGATATCAGCTATTTCGTCAGCGATTTCTTGTGCTAATGGTAAGCTTGCTTCAACCGCATCCATTGTCTTATTGGCTGCGTTTTCTGTCATTTCCATGACATAGTTAAGGCGTTTTTTTGCGTCAGGGATGGCATCAGTGGTAATGTCTGTTAAACGCGTGTCTAACTCGAAACTTTTTAAAGCTTCGTGCAGTTGACGCGTCAACTTACCCACCTCAGCAAATAACTGTGATTGCTCTTGTGAAGCTGTTTCTAAAATTAACTGATTCGCTTTATCTTGCTCACCATTTTCTAAAAAAACAACTAACTGGCGAGCTTGTTCTAAAGTAATCTGAGGCGCAGCAGGTGCTGACATAAGCCTCTCCCTCTCATTAACCTAAGCGTTCGAACACTTTTTCTAATTTAGTTTTCAATGTACCTGCAGTAAATGGTTTAACAATATAACCATTAACACCTGCTTGGGCCGCAGCAATTATTTGTTCTTTTTTAGCTTCTGCTGTAACCATTAAAACAGGAATATGCTTTAATTTTTCATCAGCTCGAATTGCCCTTAAAAGATCAATACCTTGCATGCCTGGCATATTCCAATCTGTTACAACAAAATCAAACGCTTGATTTTGCAACATAGGCAAAGCAGTTGACCCGTCATCTGCTTCTTGAACATTGGTAAAACCTAAATCGCGCAACAGGTTTTTAATAATACGTCTCATTGTTGAGAAATCATCAACAACAAGAATTTTAATGTTTTTATCCAAAACATCCTCCAGTGAGGCCTGAACCTTTATTTACTTACTTCTAGTTTATCCAGTCATTGATTTTTGCTTTAAGCTTAATCATCGCCTGACCATGTATCTGACTTACACGCGATTCACTTACATCGAGTATATGCCCAATTTCTTTTAAATTCATCTCATCGTTATAGTACAAAGAAAGCACCATTGCATCTTTTTCCGGTAACGACTTTATTGCACTGAGTAAAGACTCATTAAACCGTTCATTTTTAACATTATTGAACGGTTTGTCTAGTGCTAAATCTTGGCCATGAGGTGTAATCACATCATCATCTATACCAAGGTCTTCAATACCTAACACTTTGCTTACATTTACATCGTTTAAAATATGATGGTACTCATTTAGCGAAATTTCAAGTTTTTCAGCAACTTCACTATCTTTAGGTTCACGGTTTAAACTGTTCTCAAGCGCAACAATAGTCTCTGCAACCAAACGGCTTTTTCTGTGAACTGAACGTGGAACCCAATCGCCTCGGCGCATTTCGTCTATCATCGCACCACGAATACGAATACCGGCAAAGGTTTCAAAGCTTGCGCCTTTGCTTGCATCAAAGTTTTTTGAAGCTTCAATTAAACCAATCATACCCGATTGAATTAAATCATCTAGCTGCACACTGGCCGGTAAACGAGCAATTAAATGGCACGCCACTTTTTTGACTAATGAGGCATGCTTTTCAACAATCATATTTAAATTCTGTGTTGACTGATATCCCATAGCTCTATTCACCGGTATTGTCATTGTTAGTTACTAACTAGTTTCTCAATGAAAAACTCTAAATGACCCGAGGCTTGACTAGGTGTTGGCCACTTAGCAATTTTTGTAGCCAGTGTTTTAAAAGCAATTGCAGCAGGCGACCCAGGAAAAACCTCAACAATTACTTTTTGGCGGCGCGTTGATTTGCGCATATTTTCATCATATGGAACCGTTGCAACCAACTCCATTGATATATCTAAAAATCGGTCGGTAACCTTTGAAAGTTTTGCAAACAATTCCTGCCCTTCGCGTAAACTACGCACCATATTGGCAACAATTTTAAATTTATAAACGCCGTGCTCACGGCTAAGTACTTTAATTAAAGCATAGGCATCGGTAATTGATGTAGGCTCATCACATACCACCACAACCACATCTTGCGCTGCGCGAGAAAAACTCAGCACCATATCGGAAATACCCGCAGCGGTATCAACAATTAAAATATCAAAGTCGGTGTTAAGTTCACTAAATGCACGAATAAGTCCAGCGTGCTCTGAGGGTGATAACTCAACCATACTTTGCGAACCCGATGTTGCAGGCACTATTTTTATGCCTGCGGGACCTTCGACTAAAATATCATCAAGTTCACATTCGCCCGATAAAACATGAGATAAATTACGCTCAACGCGCAGTCCAAGCATCACATCACAATTCGCTAATCCTAAATCAGCATCTAGTACAAGCACACGTTTGCCTTGTTGGCCTAACGCGATTGCCGTGTTAAGGGATACGTTCGTTTTACCCACTCCACCTTTGCCGCCGGTGACAGCGATAACTTTTACGCCGTTATTATTATTCTTGCTCATTTTGCGAAGGCCGCTTGCTTGATCTAAAACTGTGTTAATCATACATCTCTACTGTGCTCGACGCCACTGATTGGTGTCGTGATTGTTGTGCTTTTATTCTTTTTAAATACAATTGCTCAGCTTTTTTTACTAGTTTTTCGGCATTTGCCACTCTAATATCTTCTGGTACTCGCTGACCGTTAGTAAGATACCCTATTGGGAGACGATTTTGAATCGCAATACTAATAATCTCACCTAAACTCAATGACTCATCAAGTTTAGTAAAAATACATCCGCTTAGCTGTACTTTTTTAAAGTGCCTTACTGTTTCTTGTAATACATTAATTTGCGCCGTCGCACTTAATACTAAATAACTACGTATATCAACACGCTGATTACGCATCAAGGTGTTTAACTGCTCAGTTAAGCGTAAATCACGTTGACTCATTCCCGCTGTATCAATTAAGACTAGACGTTTATTTCGTAAATGGTATAAAACTTCTGCTAATTCATTTGCATCTTTAACTTGTTTAACGCCACAACCTATAATACGACCATACGTTGCTAGCTGCTCATAAGCACCAATACGGTAGGTATCGGTAGTAATAAGCGCTACTTTATCGGCACCGTATTTTTGTGCACCCAATGCTGCCAGTTTTGCAACTGTGGTGGTTTTACCCACGCCTGTAGGCCCGACTAACGCAAAAACACCGCCTTGGCGAAGTATTTCGTTGTTCGTGGTTTGCATTTGATCTTCAACCATGTTCAATAAAGCTTTCCAGCCTTGTTGGCGAGACACATCGTCTGGTACAAAACATGCCATTTGCTCAGCAACATTTTTTTCTATCCCCATACCGACTAAGCGGTCAATCATACATGCACGGGTCGGGTCGCGACGTGCCATATCTTGCTGCATTAAACCTGATACTTGGTGCTCTAATAGTTGACGAATTGCGTTCATTTCTTCACGCATTGTGCTGATGTCACTGGATTCTTTATGAATTGTTTGCTGACGCGGTGCGCTAGGTGAATCTAAATCGTCAAAGCCACTGTCTAAGTCGTCGAAACCTAAGCTATCGGCTTGGGTGCGAGGACGCACTGGCGCGCTTTGTTCACGTTCAAACATATTTTTAGGTCGTGATTGCACAGGCTCTTGTTCTTGATAGTGACCAGAAGTGTCAATGCCAGAGTGTGAAAACATTGAAGCAAGCTCTGCTGAACGAGGACGTGGAGACTGACGCTCTAGTAAAGCTTGTAAGCTATCTGCAACCTTTGCCTGTGGCTTAGGTTGAGCGCGTTGCGGTTCTGGTTTAACAAAATTATGTGAACTTTGCTCAGTATGTGCAAATGAAGCTCTTGCAGCAGGTTGGCTTTGAGGCTGCTCTGGCGGTTTTGTCGCTGCTTTGTCGTAATCAACTGCAGCAACAATTTCAACGCCATTAGCTAGTTTTTTATTTGACATAATAACCGCATCAACACCCAACTCTTCTTTTACTTCTTTTAGTGCAGTGCGCATGTCTTTAGCAAAAAAACGTTTAATTTTCATAATTCAAACCCCTTTAAAATCTTATTGTTGGCCTACAGAGCTGACAATCTTGATCTGTCTTTCATCTGGTATCTCTTGGTAAGACATCACTCGCAATCCTGGAATGGTGTATTTAACAAATCGAGATAACACAGTGCGTAACATTCCTGACGTTAGCAATATTGAAGGTTCACCGGCCATTTCTTGATTTTGATGCGCTTCATTCAATGATGTTTGAAGTCTATCAGCAAGCCCTGGTTCTATTCCGGCACCTTCATCACCTGCATTTTGAAGTGACTGATGCAACATCTGTTCCAACTCAGGCGCCAAGGTTATGACAGGGATTTCAGAAGACATACCAACGGCATCTTGGACGATTAATCTACGCAGTGATATTCGCACTGCAGCCGTTAATACATCTGGGTCTTGGCTGCGAGGTCCATACTCAACAAGGGTTTGAACAATTGAGCGCATATCTCGTATTGCTACCCCTTCATTTAATAAATTTTGTAGTACTTTAACGATGGTGGTCAGCGGTAATACCTCAGGTACAAGTCCTTCAACTAAGCGAGGGTGACTCTTACCTAACATATCTAATAAGTTTTGTACTTCTTCATGTCCGAGTAATAATGCGGCGCTATTGGTGAGTAACTGGCTAATATGGGTTGCCACCACGGTAGCCGAATCAACCACCGTGTAACCTAAAGACTGTGCTTCATCTTTTTGATCAGGTTTTATCCAAACTGCATCTAAACCAAACGCAGGATCTTTAGTTTCAATTCCTTTTAGCGGGCCAAATACTTGGCCTGGGTTAATCGCTAATTCATCACCATGTTTAAGCTCACCCTCACCACTTGATACACCCATCATGGTTATGCGGTATGCATTTGGGTCGAGTTCTAGATTATCGCGTATATGCACCGGCGGCACTAAAAAGCCCAGCTCTTGAGATAGTTTTTTACGCACTCCTTTAATACGGTTTAACAGCTCGCCACCTTGTGATTGGTCAACGAGAGGAATGAGTCGGTAACCGACTTCTAGACCAATAACATCAACTTGTTGAACATCATCCCAACCCAGTTCTTTTTGCTCTTGTTTAGCCGCAATTCCGGTACCTGAGGCGGCATTTTCGGCTTCTTCTGCTTCTGCAGCGGCTAATTTCAGTTTATTTTGCTGAGTATAGTATGCAAGGTAACCTAAAAGCGCCCCTAAGCTTAAAAATGCAAGGTGTGGCATACCTGGGACTAAGCCCATAGTAATAAGGATACCTGAGGCAATAAATAACGATTTTTCGTTACCTAATTGCTTCTTAAACTGATCGCCCATGTTGTGCGATTCATTTTGACGGGTTACAACAATTGCAGTACCAATTGAAAGTAGTAATGAAGGTAATTGCGCGACTAAGCCATCACCAATGGTCAATAGTGTGTACACTTCCATAGCGCGTGAAAAACTTAAATCATGTTGGATCATGCCAACAAATAAGCCACCCACAATATTGATCACTAAAATGACTATGCCAGCAATAGCATCGCCTTTTACAAATTTACTAGCACCATCCATAGAACCATAAAAGTCAGCTTCACGGGTTACTTCCTCACGACGTTCTCTGGCTTGCTCGGCACTGATAAAACCGGCATTCATATCTGCATCTATGGCCATTTGCTTACCTGGCATAGCATCTAGAGTAAAACGCGCTGATACTTCTGAAATACGACCAGCACCTTTGGTGATTACCACAAAGTTAATGATGATCAGAATTAAAAACACCACCAAGCCCACGGCGTAGTTACCACCGATTACCACTGAACCAAATGCTTCAATGACTTTACCAGCAGCATCCCCACCGTTATGACCCTCAAGCAATACCACCCGGGTACTGGCCACATTGAGTGCTAAGCGCATTATGGTTGCAATTAATAGCACCGCTGGGAACATACCAAACTCAAGCGGTTTCATGGTGTATACAGTGACCAGTAATACAACTAACGCAAGCGCGATATTAAACGAAAATAATATATCAAGCAGGAATGGAGGCAGTGGTAAAATAACCATGCCCAGCGCAGCCAACACCAAAAGCGGTGTACCAACGCCCTTCGCATATTCTTTTTTATCTTTATTAAGTTGTTGTAATACCGCTTTAAATTCCATAACTCTACAATTTCAAAAAATTGACACTACGCTGAAATTGCAATAACTATTCCAAGTTAGTTGGTTAGCAGTTAATACTTAAATTCATCGGGGATAGGCAGCTTTTTATTAAGGGCAACAGGGCGTTTTCCACGACCTTTTTTAAACCGTTTAAGCTGAAACACATAAGCAAGCACTTGAGCAACCGCAGTAAAGAGCTGATCGGGGATTTGCTCACCCACTTCTGCAGTATGATAAAGCGCTCGGGTTAAAGTTGGAGACTCAACAATAGGCACTTCATTACCCAATGCAATTTTACGAATTTGCATGGCGAGCTCATCCACACCTTTGGCTAATACAATAGGCGCGCCTGCTCGCTCTGTATCGTATTTTAAAGCTACGGAATAGTGAGTAGGGTTGGTAACAATAACATCGGCGTCTGGCACATCCTGCATCATTCTCTTTTGCGACATTTGACGTTGGGTTTGCCTTATGCGCGCTTTAATCTGCGGATCACCTTCTGAGTTTTTATATTCGTCTTTTACCTCTTGCATAGTCATTTTAAGCTGTTTGTTATGACTATAGCTTTGAAATGGGGCGTCAATAGCAGCAATAATAATTAAGGTGCAAGACATGCCTAAAAACATCCACGCTAAAATTTCCAAAGCATGAACAATATTGCCAGGCGCACTTTCTATACTTAAATGTAAGATTTCATCAAAAAACGTATTAATTAAAAAAATAGCAAATGCGGCCACCAAGCCAAACTTTAATAATGACTTAAGCAATTCTATAGCCGCTTGTGGACCAAACATGCGGGTAAAGCCTTTCATTGGCGACATTTTACTGGCTTTGGGCGCAGCTGCTTGCCAACTAAAATTAAAGCCGCCAAGCATGGTATTACCGATAAATGCAGCCAATACAATAATGAGTACAAACATCGACATAGGAAATAACAGTACGTCGGCCACCTCTCCCCATACGGCAAACATTTTGGTGGTGTCGTAGGTTTCATTGCGGTTAAGACTCAGCATTCTTCCCATAATGCGGTACAAGCCTTTGCCAATTTCAGGCCCATACATTAATAAGGAAATAGCAGAAAAAATAAGCACAAACATGGTACCTAACTCTTTAGAACGCGCTATTTGGCCTTTCTTTTTAGCATCATCAACTTTTTTTGGGGTGGGTTCTTCGGTTTTTTCTTGTCCGGAATCTTCAGCCATTACGCTCTCCTAAGGGGAACAACCAACTAGAGTACACATCAGCTCAACCATTTTTAGCCATTGGAACTCAAACTGAGTGACAAAGTTACCGAGCGTTGCCCAAATAATAACTAGCCCTGCCACTAAGGTAAACGGGAAGCCTATCGAGAAAATATTTAACTGCGGTGCAGCACGGGTCATAATACCAAATGCCATATTAATAACCAGCATGGCGGTTAATGGTGCTAATGACAGCACTAATGCAGTGGTAAACATCCAACCACCCCATGTCACTATGTCCCAGTAATGATCAACCGCCCACCAATTGCCATCAATCGGGAGTACTTCAAAACTGTGCACCACCATTTGAATCATCATTAAATGACCATTAAACACAAAAAATAATAAGGTAGCTAATATTAGATAAAATTGCCCCACTGCAGGCACACTCATCCCATTAGAGGGGTCAACAACAGATGCAAAACCTAAACCGGTTTGCATAGCAAGAATTTGACCGGCTAACACAAACGTATTTAGTAATAGTGTGGACGCAAAACCAATTGCGACACCAATCAACATTTGTTGGAGTACCACTAAAATCATTTCAAAAGAAAATAGATTAGTAAATGTAGCAGCAGGAAGAACAGGAACAACTAAGAAGGTGACCACAACAGCCAAGCCCATTTTTATTCGAGCAGGTACGTTTTTTGCTCCAATACCCGCCATGATCATGATCATTGAGCTGATGCGCACTAAGGGCAGTAAAAAATCACTTAACCATTGAATGACAACGGAAAATGGAAATTCCATTGTTAACCTGCAATTTCGGGGATAAGCAGCACTAAGCGATTAAAAAAGTCCATTAGCTCTTGAGTAAACCAATGTCCTCCCACAATCAGGGCACTGATGGTGATTAATAAACGCGGTAAAAAACTCAGTGTTTGTTCGTTAATTGAGGTTGCTGCCTGAAACACAGCCACAACCAACCCAATAATTAAGCCAGGTACCACAATGGCAGACACCAGCTTAATCACTAAAAATAGGGCTCCACTTAAAATATCAACAAATACTTCAGGTTCCATGGACGACTCCTAGTGTGGTTGGTTCAATGAAGAGTGCACAACTACGTGCCCAAGCCAAAGCTTTTAGCGAGTGTACCCATCACCAAGCTCCACCCATCAACCAATACAAACAACATAATTTTAAACGGTAGCGACACAATCATGGGCGATAACATCATCATACCCATGGCCATCAATACCGATGCAACCACCAAATCGACAATCAAAAAGGGAATAAAAAACATAAAACCAATAATAAAAGCGGTTTGTAACTCACTGGTCACAAACGCAGGAATAAGCACAACCATTGGCGTTGCTTCAGGCGAGTCAAGCTGATCGTAACCTGCTATTTTAGCAAAGGTTTCTAAATCTTTTATACGTACCTGTGAGAGCATAAACGCTTTCATTGGCTCTTTGGCTAAATCAAGTGCTTCAAGTGACGTTACTTGTTCACTTAAATACGGTTCGATAGCGCGCTCATTTATTTGCTCATAAATTGGCGCCATAATAAAAATACTTAAAAACAGCGACATACCTAGTAATACTTGGTTCGAAGGCGTTTGCTGCAAACCAATGGCTTGGCGCAAAATAGCTAAAACAACAATAATTCGAGTGAAAGAGGTCATCATGATAATGGCGGCTGGAATAAAGCTCATAGCCGTCATGATCGCCAACACTTGTAGCGTCACTGAGTAGTCTTGGGTGCCATCGGCATTAGTGGTGATCGTCAGCGCGTCAATCCCCTCGGCATTGACCCCTGGGGCGAACACCATGGCAAATAGGAAAAGCAGCCATTTAGTCATAATATTAGTTCTTTTTATTTTGATTAAGTTGCGGATTCAACATTTTGCCAAACCGCTTCGCTAATTCTGGTAACTCTTTTTCTGTTAGGGGGGTTTCTAACTTGTGTAGATAATTAATACTGTGTGGAGTAACCCCTAATAGGTGCTGTGCATTATCTATTTCAACCACCATTAAGCGCTCACGTGATCCCAACGGAAGACTGCGGATCACTTTAAACTCATCGTTATTGGTTAAATTTGGATTGAGCTTTTTTACAAAAAAAGCCAACACTAAAATTAACACCACAACCATACCCAAAGATAACACCATGGATACGATATCTGTGGTCGGTGTTGCAGCATCGGTTGCTGCAAACACCGAATTGCTTAAACTGGCTAGTGCTATCATCGTAACTTTTTGATCCGTTCAACCTGGCTAATTACATCCGTTAAACGAATACCGAACTTATCGTTCACCACAACCACTTCGCCATGCGCAATCAAAGTACCATTAACTAATACATCAAGCGGTTCGCCGGCAACCCTGTCAAGCTCTACGACCGAACCTTGGTTAAGTTGTAATAAATTACGAATATTAATTTTAGAACGCCCTACTTCCATAGAAATAGTAACGGGAATGTCTAAAATAGTATCGAGTTTACGTTTTTCTTCACCGCTGAGTTCATGCTTTGAATCATCAAGCTCATCAAGCTCGGTTACTTTGACCTCAGGACTATCGTCAGTGCCTTCAGCTTCAGCAAGTGCTGCTGCCCATTCGTCCATTGTATCTTGATCATCGCTCATACTTTTAACCTTTTAATCAATTACCAGTCTAAGTCTACACCGTTTGAAAGGTGTAAATCATCTTCTAGTTCTGCTAATTCTGCATCTGAATCAATTTTTTTGCCGCCTTTGGTAAAGACATGTAGCTCAGATTTAACTGAATCAGGGCGTTTAATTTTTTCACTAATTTGTAGCGCAACGTTATCGCGTGAACGACCCATTTTAGCTCTAAATGTAGGGAGTTCTTCCACAAATACGGTAATATGCTCAGGCATTTCAACTGGAATTATATCCCCCGCCTTGAGCTCCATTATTTGTTTTAAGCTTAAATCAACTTCAAGTAGCTGGGTCGATAAATCGACTTCTACGTCCATTATTTCGTCACGAAGCGCCTTACTCCAACGTAAATCGGTATCTTCAGTATCAGACTGAACACCCGCATCCAATAGCTCTCTGATAGGTTCGAGCATTGAATAAGGTAGCGCAATATGGAAGTCTCCCCCGCCACCATCCAGCTCAATATGAAAAGAGCTGATAACCACTACTTCGGTTGGGCTAACAATATTAGCCATCGCAGGGTTTACCTCAGAATCGAGGTACTCGAACGACACATCCATCACCGGTGCCCATGCTTCTTTGTAATCTTCAAAGATTATTTTCAGCAGCATTTGCACGATTCGGCGTTCTGTTGGGGTAAATTCACGTCCTTCAATTTTGGCATGATAACGGCCATCGCCACCAAAGAAGTTGTCTACCAGTATAAATACTAAGCGTGCTTCCATGGTAATAAGGCCGGTGCCTTTTAGTGGACGAAAACGCACCATATTCAAACTCGTTGGTACAAACAAGGTATGTATGTACTCACCGAACTTGATCATTTGCACGCCGTTAATTGACACCTCAGCGGTGCGGCGCATCATGTTAAATAAGCTAATTCGCATGTGACGGGCAAATCGCTCGTTAACAATTTCAAGTGTCGGCATGCGACCACGCACGATGCGATCTTGCGAAGAAAAGTCGTACTGTAGTGTACTTCCCTCACCATCTTCACCGTCGTGTATATCTTCCTCTTCGACTTCATCGACACCATGTAATAGTGCATCAATTTCGTCTTGGGATAATAAATCGCTCACACTGGCCCCTTATTGCATCACAAAGCCGGTAAATAGTACCCGCTCAATTACTTTATTCCCTTCAACATCCATCATAGCGGCCTGTACTTTATCAAGTGCAGTAAAACGCAGTGTTTCTTTGCCTACACTGGTGCTAAGTTCATCAGCCGTTGTCATGGAAAATACACTCAGGAGTGTGCCTTCAATCAGTGGAATGTGTTTTTTAGCCGTTTCTTCATTACCATCGCCGCGCACTAATAATTGCACTTTAATCTGTACAATTCTATCGCGACTAGCCCCTGGCACATTAAAAATAAACGGTCTAGGCATAGCAACATATAAAGCACTGCCAACCGTTGCCGAAGAACTTGTTGGCGCAGCAGCTACCTCACCATTGGCAGCATCATCTGCAAGGGTTTCTACTGGCTCATCACCACCTGATAATAAAAAGTACCCTGCCACAGCGCCAACAATAAGTAATACAGCGGCAATAATTATTATGAGTTTGCTTTTACTTTTACTTACTTCTTCTATTTCTAAATTAGTATCTTCAGCCATTGTATTTCCTTTATTTGCAAAGGTATTTGCTTGTTTTAACTATTATAATAGCAGGACTTAGGCATAGTAATCTATTGATGATGACGTTTGTTGTCCAGAACCCTGTATTTGCTTATCTGGTTGCTCACTATTTGTCTCATCTGTAGAGCGATTATTGGCCATTTGCCCTTGTGCATCACCTTCTTGTTGCTGTGCTTGCTCACCTGAGGAATCACCGTAAGAAATACTGCTTTCACCTAGTTCTAAACCTTGCTGCATCAGCATTTCTCTAAGCCTAGGTAACGACTGCTCCAGCGCTTCTTTGGCTTGCTGGTTTTGCACTACAAAGTTGATTTGTGCTTGCTCAGCATCACTTCTAATACGAATTTGCATGCTGCCCATTTCTGGCGGATCTAGGCGAATTTCAGCTTCTTTATTATTAATACTTAACATTGAGCTAACCCGCTCTTGTAGCATTTTTGCCGCATCACTTTTAATAATGTTTAAAGCCTGTAACGTGGCAGGATCAATGCTTACTTGTTTCGCTTGTGCTGTACTTTGTAACTGTCCTGCTTGCAAGCTTTGCGCTTCAATAATAGCTTGTTCGTACCCTAAAGTATCGTATTTAGCGAGACTACTAAGCGACTGTTTGTCAAATATATTAATGATCTGAGAGAAAATTTGTGCTGCACGCGGTGGCATTTGCTCAGCATTAGTGCCGCGCATGCTCTCTTTTTGTAATGCGTCTAACTGTTTGGCAAGCTCTTCAGGGTTATCAGCTACCGATTTTGAACTCTCTAATTTTAGCTCAGGTTTTACATTGGCTGATTCAGTACCAGCCTGTGCTTTTGGCGCTATTGCTCCCGCCAAAGCATTATTTGAAAATAGTGGCTTATCTTTGGCGCTAAACAAGCTGTCCGCGTTAATGGCTGTCTCTAAATCACTGATTACTCCTTTTAGCGAGGTAAGTTCTTTCGTTGATAAAGATTCATTTTTAACGTAACCCTGCAACTGATTGAGTAAGGCCTGTTTTTCTGGAGTAGTTAACGCGCTTATTTGCGTATTAATGGCCCGTTGAGGAGTTTGTGGTTTTTCGCTTTGAGTAACATAGTTACTTAGTAACTGCTTTAGATCAGCTAAATTATCTTTACTTATTGGTTTGCTCATCGCATCAATCTCAGTGGCTAATTCACCTTGCTGAGCAGGTGTTAAATTTGCCAGTAATTTATCTGCTTTTATCACATTATCATCTTTTGATAACAGCGCTAAAATTGATGAGTCTAATGATGATTTAATGCCCATATTATCTGCCGGTTCATCTGCTTTAATAGTATTATCATCTTTTGATAACATCGCCAAAATAGACGCATCTAACGGTGGTTTAGTGTCCGTAGTATCAGCCGGTATACCTGCTTTAATCGCATTATCATCTTTTGATAACAGCGCCAAAATAGACGCATCTAACGATGATTTAGTGTCCGTAGTATCAGTCGGTTTATCTAATGGTTTAGCTACCGCCAATCCATTTGTAAGAGTATCATATTGGCCAGCTGTAGCCATCGTTTTGGTGCCAAGCAGTGATGATTCAGCTTTAGTTTTCCCTGCTGATTTAGTAACTACATCATTTTGTGTTTGTAAAATGGTGTCACTAGGCACATTAATAATAATAGGTGCAAGCTTATCTTCAGGCTTGGCTTTTATTTTGACACCTTCTCTATCTATTAACTGTGCACCACCATGTGGGTTATTTTTTACTGAGGTATCGATTATCTGTGCTGCATTAATTTGCGCCAGCATATCTTCACCGCTCAAAGGCTGTTCTTCGCTGGTTTGCTCTTTTAGGTCGACTTGTTCATCTGATTGTTGTTTTTGTGGCACTTTGGCTTGCGCACTATGTGTTTCAGAGGCTTGGTTAGCAAGTGCTAATTGATCAAAAAAGCCCGCATCATTACTGCTGTCTAGCTTTGCTTTATCACTGTCTTTTTTAACTAAGTATGAGTCTTGCTCAGATACCACTAACATTGAAATATCATTCATCGCCATAAATCACCTAATAAAAGCGGCAACAGCCCACCGCACAATCCTAAAAATCATTGCTCTTGTAGAATCTAAGCAATTAGCATGCCTACCTTATAGTGCTTTATGCCTTTGATAAAACTGATTAGAGGAAAACTCGTCGAGCATTTTTTGCTCATTCTTAGCGACCAATATATCCGCTTTTATCTGTTGTTTTTCAATTAACTTAGCAACCGCTTTCGCTTTTACTTGTTGCTTTAACCACAAAGTTTTACGCTGGCTAACCACCTGCTTTGCGGTATTAACAGTGCTTGCTTGTTGACGGATCGCTTCTTCAATTTTAGCAATAAATGCATGATACTGACTAAATCCGGCACTTGATAAACCCGATTGCCCCTTAATATGAAGTTGCTGCGTGTATTCAAGTCGAAAGTCATTTAAGCCTTGCAGCTTTTGCTGATTTAATTGCAAATTTTGATTAGCTTGCAAGTAGCTCATGCGTAACGTTTCTTCTTTTTCGTTTTCGAGCCTGAGCAACAAATGCAGTTTATTTTTAGCCATTATGCTTGTCCTAATAATTGCGCTAGCCCTTGAAGGCCGTCATCATAACTAATCACATCACGCATCCCTTGTTGTAAAAATGCGTTCACTCTTGGCATCATGTTTATCGCCTGATCGAGCATTTGATCACTGCCTTTTTGATAAGCGCCCAAGGTGATCATGTCTTTGTTCTGTTGATACATTGAATACACTTGCTTAAGCACACGAGCTTGTTGCATGTGCGACTCAGACACCACTTGTGGCATAACCCGTGAAATCGATTTTTCTATGTCAATGGCAGGATAATGGCCGCTGTCGGCTAAATCACGTGATAAAACAATATGTCCGTCAAGTATGGCACGTGCAGCATCAGCAATCGGGTCTTGCATGTCATCGCCTTCACTCAGTACGGTAAAAAAGGCAGTAATAGAGCCTTGCCCTTCCCCGCCATTACCCGCTCTTTCCACCAGCGCAGGTAATTTAGCAAATACTGAAGGTGGGTAGCCTTTTGTTGCAGGGGGCTCACCTACAGCCAGCGCGATTTCACGCTGTGCCATAGCATAACGCGTCACCGAGTCGAGTAATAACAATACGTTTAAACCTTGATCTCGAAAATACTCTGCAATGGTTACCGCACTTTCGCAGCCTTTTAATCGCATTAATGGTGAGGCATCAGCGGGGGCTGCAACAACAACTGAACGTTTACGCCCTTCAACACCCAGTATTTCTTCAATAAATTCTTTTACTTCTCGACCACGCTCACCGACTAAACCCACTACAATCACATCGGCTTCACTGCCTCGGGTCATCATGCCTAATAATACTGATTTACCCACACCAGAGCCTGCAAATAAGCCCATGCGCTGGCCTTGGCCGACAGTAATCACCGAGTTAATAGCACGTACCCCCACATCCATAGGCTTACTAATGGGGCGTCTTGCAAGAGGGTTTATTGCATTTTGAGCAAATTTGAGTGTATGTTCTGCATTAATTTTACCTAAGCCATCTAAAGGTCTGCCTAAGCCGTCTACCACTCGACCAAGTAAGCTCATGCCAACAGGCAAACCTGTGTCATTAACTTGGGGGATAACTCGCGCACCAGGAAGTACGCCTGAAATGTGGTCGTTAGGCATTAAATACAAAGTTTGATCGTTAAATCCAACAATTTCAGCGTCAACAAAGCCGTTCATTGTTTCAATTTTACATTGGCTGCCTACCGGAGCGCGCAAACCTTTGGCTTCCAGTGTTAAACCAACCACACGCGTTAAAACTCCCGCGACTGCAGGCGCTGGAATTTTAATATGCCGTTGGTATTGAGATAAGCGTTCGCTTAATGAAGTATCGCTCACAGACATGACACGCCAATAAAAAAGTTAGATACCACTGTTATGCAAAAAGCTATCCAACGTTTCTTTGACACGGGTTTTCAAGGTCATATCTAAAGATGATAACGTTGTTTTAACTTCACAACCGCCCCGCTCTAGAGTGGGTTCTGCAATTAATTGCCAATGATTATCTTCAATAGCTTGTTCGCCATAACTGGTTTTTACCAGCGATAAGTCATCTGGATGAAGATGAATTCGAACTTTTTCTTGTTCTGCATTAAGTGCATCAATGCTTTTTTTCAAAGTATGTAAAATAATATCAGGTGATGTTTTTACTTCTTGATAAATAATCGCTTCACTGAGCATAGTGGCTAGCTGTACCAGCTGTTTTTCTGCTTGCTCGTCCACTTTTTTAAGCGGGTCGCTTAAACTATCTAGTAAACCACGCAGACTGGTCAACTGCTCATCAATTAAGGGTTTAACGTCTTCTTGGCCTTGTGTTTTACCCAGCTCTACACCTTCTTTGTAACCCGCCTCTTTACCCTCGGTTACGCCTTTGTCAAAGCCATCTATATAGCCTTGTTCGTGCCCTTGTTTAAGGCCTTCTTCGTAGGCATCTTGGCGAATACGCTCCAGCTCTACCATAGTTAATGAAGGCAGCTCTGGTTCTTCCGGTTCTTCTACTTGTTCTTTTGCTATTTCTTTACGGTATAGCTCGGCTAAGGGTGTGCCATAAGCCGTAGAGCGATTGCGAAAGCTTCGCTCATCAGGAGCAACATCAGGAATTGGCCAATTTTTTAATAACTCATCAGCTTCATCTGCATGTAATGGGCGACCTTTAGAGTAACTCATAGGTTATAAGAACTCCTCACCACCGCCACCACCAAGCATAATTTCACCTGAATCAGAAAGGCGACGTGCTGTTGATAAAATTTCTTTTTGCGCCGCTTCTACTTCACTAATGCGCACAGGAGCCATAGCTTCTAAATCATCAGCGAGCATTTCAGCGGCACGTTTTGACATGTTACCCAAAATTTTCTCTTTAAGGGCATCGTCGGTCCCTTTAATGGCTTTCATTAATACATCTTGCGGCACTTCACGCAGGATTGCTTGAATGCCTCTGTCGTCTACATCCATTAAGTTTTCGAAGACAAACATTAAGTCTTGAATTTGTTGCGACATTTCTTCGTCATGCTCACGGATTGAATCCATTAACTGCCCTTCAACATTTGTATCGAGGTAGTTCATGATATCTGCCGCAGCTTTTAAGCCACCCATTTTCGCAGCTTGTGCACCCGCTTGACCGGCAAATTGTTTTTCCATAATTTCATTCAATTCTTGCAATGCTGCCGGTTGTACTTCTTCTAAATTAGCAATACGCATGGTTAAATCGAGACGCACTTTTTCAGGAAATTGCGCTAAAATTTCAGCCGACTGTTCAGGCTCTAGGTAAGAGAGAACAATTGTTTGAATTTGTGGATGCTCATTACGAATAATGTTAGCCACCTGTTTAGAGTCCATCCATTTTAATGAATCAAGACCTTTAGCGCCTGAGCCCATCACTATTTGGTCTATCAAGCTGGCGGCTTTATCTTCACCTAATGCGGCTGTAAGTGCTTTTTTGATGAAGTCTTCAGACTGAAAACCAATCGTACTAAAACTTTGAATTTGTTCAATAAACAAATTATGAACCGCGCTAATTTTAGCTTGCGACAAATCATCGATTGCCGCCATGGCCATACCGACCTTTTGCACTTGTTTTGGCTCTAAGTGCTTGAGGATTTGCGCTGCATCTTCTTCAGTTAAGCTCAGCAATAATATTGCCGCTTTATCTACACCATCAAGTTTATCAACATCAAACGCTTGAGGTAGTTGTTTTTGTTCTTGATCAGTCATCTTCTGTTAACCACGCTTTCACTACTTGTGATGATAGTTCTGGTTCATTGGCTACAAGGGCACGAACCGCTTTGAGTAAGTCTTCGTCGCCGTGTAGGTCTGGTAAGCGTAGTGTACCATCGCTTGAGAAGCCAACAGAAGCAGAATCAAAGTCATTATTTAGCATATCTAATGTGCTGTCACCAAGATCAACACCTGAACTAAGAGAATCTTCATCGTATTCTTCAAGTGTATTATCTGGGTAGATTAAGCGTTTAAGCATAGGTTTAACGACAGCTAAAATCAGTACAATAATAACCAGTGCACCTAATACTAAGCGCATCATTTTCATAAACCAATCTTGTTCCCATAAAGGCAACTCAAAATCAAGCGCTGAGTCTTCACGAACAAATGGTACGGTCACTACTTCAAGTGCATCGCCACGTTGCATATCAAAGCCTACGCCACCTTGTAACAAGCGACGAATATTTGACAGGGCTTCAACCGAGCGTGGCGTCATAGTTGTTTCACCATTTTCACCCACCGTAGGCAGGTAATCAACCGCAACAGAGACGCTTATTCTGCGGATCACTCCAGTTTGCTGACGCTTATGTGAAATAGTGGTATCGAGTTCATAGTTACGAGTGGCTTCTTTGTGAGTTCTACTCGGTGAGGTTGCAGTGCCTGCACCGCCCGCCATCGCATCTTCAGGAATAGTTGAGTTAACTGGTGGCTGATTAGTAAGCGCGCCTGGAATACCAACCGCTAGGCCACCAATATTATTTTCTTCAAAGGTCGTTTCACTTCTTACCGCAGGTAAATCTGGGTTGTAACGTTTTTGTGTTTCTTCTACCGCACTAAAGTCCATACTTAAATCTACTTGTGCGGTGTAATTACCTAATCCAACCACGGGGATCAAAATACTGTCGATTTTTTCTAGGTATTCTTGCTCACGTTTACGTTCTATATCGTATTCTTTACGCGAGCGTGCAGCTAAAGAGGTTTGCGAGCCTGAATTTAATAAACGACCATTTTGATCGGTCACAGTAACGCGCGAAGGCTCAAGCCCTTGTACCGCTGAAGCTATCATATCAACAACCGAGTCAACTTCTTCGCCATCTAGAGAGCGACCGCGTTTAAGAGTAAGTACAACAGTCGCAGAGGGTTTTTTCTCTCTACGGGCAAATACATTTTCTTTGGGAATCGCTAACAATACTTTGGCGCGAGTAACATTATTTAGCTCTTCTATAGTACGGGCAAGTTGTTGCTCACGGCCATGTTTAAGGCGCTCACGTTCTAAACGTTGGCTTACCCCAAACCCCATGTCTTGCATAATAATGTCGCTACCTGAAGTAGGCCCTTGATCTAAACCTTCACGGGTCATCAATAACTTGATATTTTGATATTCAGTTTCATCCACCGAGACCACATTGCCATCAAGTTGGTAGTCAATTTTTTGTGCATCTAAAAAGTCGAGTGTTTCTATTAACTCTTCAGTTTGCATTTTACCTAAAGGGCGCATATCTGGCTGACGAGCCCAAATAATAACGAAAATAGCAATGGCTAAACAAATAGCTAATGCAACAATCAGGGTAATTTGACGTAAAACATCAACACCGCCAAGGGCACTGAAATAGCCTGATTTTTGCTCTTGTTGATCTTCGTTTTCACTTTGCTCCATCATGCCATCAGCAAGTGCCAGATCTGTAGATTGATTAGATTGCGCCACAATAATTCTCCACTACCTAGTTAAACAGGCATGTTCATAATTTCTTTATAAGACTCAACAAGCTTATTACGAACCTGTACCGTAGCTTCAAATGCCACAGAAGACTTTTGCGAAGCAATCATAGCCTCGGCAAGTGATACGCTTCTGTCGCCATTCTCTACCGCTTTTACTTTTTGTCCTGTGTCTTGCTGAAGTTCATGCACTGTATTAAGGGCATTACTCAACATGTCACCAAACTGTGCTGTAGAGGTTGATTGCACTTGCGTTGGCAAGTTATTAACTTGATTACTACGTGTGGCCTCTGCAGCCATTGATTGCATTTCTTGAAATAAAGCACTGTTTTGAATTTTCATAATTGTCTCTGATAATGCAGTAAACTCTTAAAGTGAATAAAGCACAAAACATGCCAAAAATTAAAACCAATTAAAACAATACCTTAAATGAAACAATTAAGCAGTCAGAGTTTTGACAGCCCTAAATTCAAGTGATTGAACTTAGGGCTTATGGGGGTTATGCTGGGAGGGAAATACCTAAATCACGCATTTGTGCTAATTTGTAGCGTAATGTACGCGGGCTAATACCTAAGGTTTCGGCGACCTCTTTGCGTTTTCCTTGGCAGCGTGCCAAGGTTTCTAAAATAATACGATGTTCTTTATCTTTAAGCTCATCTTTGTAACTACCAGTATCGACGGCTAACAAATCATTTTTTTGCTCATCTGCAGGCGCTGCTTTTTCATCATAATAAGCGTTACTGAGACTACTTTTTACAGGCTCAATGTCAGCTTTAGTTTCTGCCACAAAATGCGTTGGGGCTAGATTTTCGATAAAAATAGCATGCTCATCAATACTATTTCCACTACGTAAAATTAATGCTCGCTGGATAACGTTATCTAGTTCGCGTACGTTACCGGGCCAGCTATGGCTAAGCAGTTTTTGCTCTGCACTGCTATCTAAATACGCCATTGGCTCTTTGCTTTTACTTAAGTGACGTTCAATCAAATGTTTAGCCAACACAATAATGTCCCCTGGGCGCTCACACAGTGGTCGCCACAGCAGTGGGAAAACATTGAGTCGATAGTATAAATCTTCGCGGAACTGGTTTTCAGCAACCGCTTCTTTTAACTCTCGGTTACTTGTGGCAAGCACACGTACATCCAGTGCAATGGTTTTACGACCACCTAAACGCTCAACTTCACGCTCTTGTAGTACACGTAACAGCTTGGCTTGCAGGCCTAAATCCATTTCGGTGATTTCATCAAGTAAAATAGTACCGCCCTGTGCTTGTTCAAACTTACCAGGGCAAGCTTGAATAGCACCGGTAAACGCGCCTTTCTCATAACCAAATAAAGTGGCTTCGAGCATATTTTCAGGAATAGCAGCACAGTTAATCGCAACAAACGGTTCATTACAGCGTTTTGATTTGTCATGAATATAACGCGCCAGTACTTCTTTACCAGAGCCACTTGGCCCAAGCACCATCACACTGGCATCTGAACGAGCAACTTTATTAGCAAGTTCGAGTAATTGAATACTACTAGGGTCGGCGACAATGGGCCCGTCTGTTTCTTTTTCTTTTTCTGGTAAGTAACGACTCACCATATTCAATAGCACTTCTGGTGCAAATGGCTTAGCCATATAATCAATCGCGCCTAAACGCATAGCCTCTACAGCATCATCAATAGTGGCATAGGCCGTCATCATTAGTACGGGTAAATCAGGGTAATTTAATTTAATACTACGTAATAAATCCAAGCCGCTCATTGCGCCCATTTGTACATCACTGACCACCAATGAAAATACTTCTTTTTTTAGTAGCACCATGGCTTGCTCGGCACTATTGGCGGCCATACAGGCTATACCTGACATTTCAAGCGTATCAATTAATGCTTCACGAAGTCCGGCGTCATCTTCTACAACTAAAATAGTGTTACTCATTGTGACTCCCCTAATTTAGATGTGACACTAATAGGTAGCAACATACTAAAAATTGCTCCCCCTTGTGGGTTGTTGTCTGCTTCAACACGTCCCTGATGTGCACTGGCCACTGAACTTACAACGGCAAGTCCTAAACCAGTACCTTGGCTTTTAGTGGTATAAAAGGGTTCAAATATTTTCTCAGTTTGTGCTAAATCAAGCCCAGGGCCATTATCACTAACACTAATGCGGACATAATCAGGGTCTTGCATATCACGCAAAGCACTAAGATGTACTTGTGCGCCACTGCCAATGACTTGAATACTATTATGAATTAGGTTTTGAATTGCGCTTGCCAATGCTGTTTTGTTACCCATAATTTCAATATCGGGTTCAGGTAAGCTCACATTTAATTCGCTATCATTGAGCGCTACCATAGCATCGGCACCGGTTTTAACTTCACTTAGTAGCTGTTGCATCGACACTTGCTCAACAACTTGTTGATCACCACTTTTAGCAAATAACAGCATGTCGTTTACTTGGGTTTCTAAATCTTTTAAACGTGACATTAATTTAGTATGAAAACTGCCGCGAGACGCTTCGGGTAAGCGTTTTGAGCCTAAATTTGCGGCATACAACATAGCCGCTGATAACGGTGTGCGTACTTGATGAGCTAAAGACGCAACCATTTTACCTAAGGCACTTAAACGCTGCATATGCGCGACTCGCTTTTGTAAGCGTCGGGTTTCGGTTAAATCGGTCATTAGTATAAGTTGCCCAGGCTCAGGCGCGAGTGCAGTAATATCGAGCTTAATTAAGCGTCCATCTTTTAACGACACTTCATGACCATCATCTTGATGAGGACGAAATGAGCGCTGAATAACGCTAAACCACTTCTCTCCTTCTAATGGCTCGCCGAGCATATCGATAGCTATTTGGTTTGCCTTAGCGATCATTCCTTTACCATCGAGTACAATCACGCCCGCAGGCATGGTATCAACCAGATGAGAGAGCCAACTTGCTTGTTGACGCAAATCACTCAACTCACCAACATACTCCTCTTGCAGTAAACATGGGTTATACTGATTAGCAGAAATAAACTGGGGTTTTAGCACACTTGCAAGGGCCATAATCAACTCTCTAAAATAATGTAGATACTGTAGCTAATGCACAATATGTACCAAAATTATTTACTAGCAAATTCAATAAATTAAACCAACAAAACGCGTGTCGTAAAAATGACGCGCAAAGGAACATGCATGAATAAAGAGACTCAGTGCCGCTGCCCATGGTTAGATACCTCAAAACCAGACTACGTGGATTATCATGACCATGAATGGGGCGTACCTGTGTATGACGATCACCTACTTTTTGAGTTTTTAACGTTAGAATCGGCACAAGCAGGGTTAAGTTGGTACACCATATTAAAAAAGCGCGCTAATTATAAAAACGCCTTTGCAAACTTTGATGTAAATAAAGTAGCGGCCTTTACTGAGCAGGACCTAGAAACATTAATGCAAAATGAGGGAATTGTTCGCAACCGCTTAAAAATAGCCGCAACAATTAATAATGCAAAGTGCCTCATTGCTATTCAAAAAGAGTTTGGCAGCTTTAGTGATTACCAGTGGCGGTTTGTTGGCAATAAACCTCAGGTAAACGATTTAGAGACGCTTGCGGATTACCCTGCAGTTACTGAAGCATCAACGTTATTTGCAAAAGATTTAAAAAAGCGCGGTTTTAAGTTTTTAGGCCCAACCACAGTGTATGCCTACATGCAGGCCTGTGGAATGGTTAACGATCATAGTAATGATTGTTTTAGGAAGGAAGGAGTTATTGCGCAGTACTTACAGGTTAGTTATTGAAATTGATTAGCCTGAACGATACTAATTAAGTTTAGTTAAAAACGTTACGTTGTGCTGTTTTCATACTTTTTATTGATTCATTTCATAATTAATCCAACACTTATATTCTTAAATGTTCGAAAAAGTTTCCAATATTTTTAAAAAAATTAAATGTGTTTATCTGTTAAAAACCAAGGATCTTTCTCATATAATTCTGAGAATGCCTTGTTCATATCTTCAACAGAAATACAACCAATTCCACCTCGACCTACCTTAGCCCTTTTATACACACCTTTATCGCTGGCATAACAGTTAAAGCGCTCGAAACTCGCCTGAGACCCCTCTATGTTTAAATCACGAACCCATAAGGTTGATTTGCATGGAATATAGCTTTTGCCATCAAACTTTTTACCATAAAATGTTTTGTCAAACCTATAAGATACATTATGTACTCTTTCAAAAAAATGCAATAGCGTACTGCCTGCATCAAAGTTAATGTTAAGCACCTTAGCATTTAATTGAACGAGTCGTGAAAAAGCGCTTCCCTCACCATAGGCATTTTCAGATACTTTACTTGTTAAGAAACTAGCATGCTTTCCAATAGCAGAAACAGATACAGAAGGATCATTGCTTCGCACTGACAATGGATTAGTCCTAATATATTCTGAGAACATACCACAGTCAGAAGCTGTATCATTGACATTAAAATTCTCGCCTTTACCAAAGGAATAAGTAAAGGTAGGTACCACTAAGGTACCTTGGCTTCCTAATAAATTTAAAATAGTACTAAGTATTAACTCTAAGGATTGCTGCTTGGAAGTAACTCCTTCCGGATAACCTAGGTAACCAACATTACTATGACAAAAAACAGTATCACCCTTACAAATCCCTACAGATTGTAAAGCCAACTCAAAATCAGTCCTACTATAATGATAGTTTTGCAATTCATTGCACCTGTAAATCGTTTAAAATATCAACCAATCCATCAATTGAAGAGAACCTTCTATCTTCAAAATGTATCTCATTTAGCACTACATTGAAGCTTGATTCACAGAATTCTATTAACATCAGCACGTCAAATGAATCAATATAACCGGATTCAAAATAATTTAACGTTGTATCAATATTTTCCATTTGGCTTTTAGACACAAACCACTGCACTAGCTTTTCTTTTACTAGTATTTCATTACTCTTACTCAATTGCAAAACACCTAACTGGAGCCCCATCGCCACCTTTAATTTTTAAGGGTGCGACGATAAGCGTAAATTCTTCGCTCTCAATCGAACGAATATTAACTAAATATTCAACGATAACAACACCTGCACCAAGAAGTATTTTATGGTTAGGTGCATCCTTTTCTGCCCCTCTTCCATTTAAAGGGTTGTCAGGCTGGGGGGTATCTAGGGCGATAAGCTTACACCCATTATCTACCAGCCATTGACAAGCATCCTCAGAAAAAAAGGCATGGTCTGAGTAGTATTCATTAGTGTTTAATTTTAAATCCCAGTCAAATCTAGCAACTAGGCGAACCGGACACTTGGAGCCTAAAGCCAATATCAACTCATCTCTGGTAATTTCATGTTTATCTGCAAGGTTCGAAAAGTCAACAACCCGTGCAGGCCCATTTAATTGAGCCAAAGGTATATTTTCAATTGTTTCACCATCAGCAATAAAGTGCCTTGGGGCATCTATGTGAGTTCCAGTGTGTGTACCTAATACAATTTTTCGCGTTTCTCTATTTTCAATTCCGTGTCGTCCTAACTGAGTTGATTCAAAAAAGGGGTGCCAATGAGCTGCAAATGTTTGCATCCCCTCTTCAAGTAACATTGTTAAATCAGTTATTTTCATTTTAATACCTCGATGAGTTCTATAATTACTCCTGAGGGAGTTTTAAATAGGAGTATATCCATCTTTTGTTCATTAACTTCAAGAGTAAATATCTCAGAAATCCAAATTACTTTATTTTTTAGTTTACTTTTAAACAGAGCTAAATCTTTTACTATAAATGCAATTGATGTGAAGCCTTGAAGATCTAGTTTTTGTTCTACAAGATCTTGTTCCGTTGAAACAAAAGAGATATCAAGGTTCCATGTTTTTACAGGTCTAGATAACCTTAGGCAATTTCCACTTTCTTTGAAACCTAGCCAACACCAAAAATCAATTTCCTTTGCAAAACAACCCGATGGTATCAAAATAGTCATCATTGAGTCATTGTAAAATAAACGATTTTGAACATCCATATTTTTACTATGGTGGTTAATAAGCTCAATGTCATATGAATCACTTCGTTTGAGTAATTTAATATCATGTTTCACAGAATACGAACCGAGTAAATTCTTTTTTGAATAATTATTCTCTAACTCTTTTTCATCAAATACCGATTCATACCCTAGCTCTTTAAATTTAGAGATATCTCGCTCAACAAAAGCTGAATTCCAAGTAAGATGGGAGAATCCAATAATCATATTAAGTACTTATTGATTAGCTTTGCTTTCATTACTTTTCCCGTGACTGAAGTAGGAAAGCTTTTCAAAACAATTATTTTTTCAGGAAGAAATTCTGAAGGTAACAAGGTACCCAACCACGCCTTTATAGATTTAACATTTAAATCATGTTCTGATAAAAGAAATAATATTGGCACTTCACCCCAAAAATCATGAGGCTTCGCAACTACTGCAGCATCCATAATACCAGTATACTTCAAACTAACATCCTCTATATACCTCGAACTTATGTTAATTCCACCTTTAATAATAATATCTTTTTTACGCCCAGTAATGCTTAAAACCCCTGATGATGACTTTCCAATATCACCTGTAGCAGGGCATTCTGAGTCAGCGTTTAAGTAGCCAAGCATCTCCCAAGGAGAATCAATTAGTATTTCGTTCGAATCAGAAAAAGTTACATTCACAAGTTCCAAACACCGACCAACTCCGTCCAAATGCCCTTCACCGACTTTCGCACAAGATATAAACAACTGCTCACTTGTGCCATAACTTTCTAAAACTTCATGTGCAAATTTATGCTCAAACTCTTTTTTTGTATTTTGCATCAGAGGCGCAGTACCGATAAATATCTTTGCTGCGCAATCACTTACCCAACCTATAGCATCTCTATCGGTTGTCATTTTAGATGAAAGGGCTAACATTGAAGGGCTTAGCCAAATAGCATTTGCTCTATATTTAGCAAAATTCTTAAAGATAGTTGCGGCATTACTAGCCGAGAAGGTTGTACTTAAAATGACACATCCACCAGCTATTAATGGACATAAAAAGGTGTTAAGAATACCAGCCATGTAAAAACAAGGCATTACATGCAACATCTTAACTTCACAACCGATTTCATTATGTTTGTTAAACGCTTCAGCGCAAACAAGTAAGCTTTTTAAGTTATGGCATACCGCTTTTGGTGTACCTGTCGTCCCTGAAGTAAAGGTAATAACCTGAGCTTTATTCGATCTATCCTTATAGATAAAGCTATTTATTTTTTTTTCAGGTATGTATTCTTCAAATTCGCCAAAATTGTTAATTACTTTGTCAGGGTTAAAGATGTCCAGCAATGTGCATTTATAACTTTCATTATAGTTGGCTGATAATGGTAAGACCTTTGCACCTAATGTGAACAATGAAACAAGAATTACAAAAAACTCCAATTTATCTTCGAGCTCTAGAGCAACTTTATCACCTTCACTTACACCAGCTTCAGTTAACTGATTCATATAAAATATTACCTGACTCTCAAAATTTAAATAAGTAATCTTTTGAGTGCCGTGTATTATTGCAAAAGAGTGTTGCTCTGCTGACTTAAATAGTTCTTTTATCATAGAATTACTTGCTCATTTACATGGTAATTTTTATAACTCGGCTTCCAATGTCCTTTTGCCTTTTGTATTTTTAACAACTCAATTGCATGCCTTTCAACCATTTCTTCAGGTGCATTGCAAGTATCTTCTTTACAAACAGAAATAATTAAATGCCTTGGATCAACTTTATATTTTTGTGACATTTCAAAAATTATAGGCATGTAACTAGAATGGAATAATGACATCCCTGATATAGTGTCAATAGATGAAAGGCCATTCTTATTAATCAAAGGTTTTATTAGTTCTTCACCTAAATCCATTACTTGTATTGGATCTATTTTTCCCTCCAACCCCATACGAGCCAGGCACCCTATAATTTGTTCTGTACTTGTATTACCGGCACTACGTCCAAATCCTTGCAGTGACGAATCAATAATTTCAGCACCAGCATTGATAGCGGCAAGAGCATTTCCCACACCTAACCCCAAATTATTATGCCCATGAAATCCAACTGTTAGACTGGGACATTCTGCAAGTATTGCTTGAACATACTCAGTCACTTCTTGTGGTAGCATTCCGCCTGCAGAGTCTACTACATAAACGGCATCAGCCCCAATTTCAAAAGCAGCCTTTGCTGCCTTAGCAAGCTTGCTAGGCGAAACAGTATACGACTTCATGAAATTGACGTATGTGAGCATACTTTTGTTTTTCGCAGAGCTTATAAATTTTTCACACTTTTTAAAATCAGATATTGTAGAACCCAAGCGAACAAAATCCATTCCATGGTCTTCAGCTAACGCAAGGTGTTCTAAATTTGCAATCCCCGGAATTGCAAACATTCCCCAATTACCTTTTTTTACACTCTCAGACGCTGCTTTCATATAAATTTCATCAGTCTCAAGAGCAACTCCTATACCTCTTTCTGAAGCACCCAGACCGACACCATGACCAACTTCTATTAACTCAAATCCACAGTAATCTAGTGCACTACAAATACCAACTGTATCATTTTTAGAAAACTGAAAGTCAATTTCATAACTTCCATCTCTTAAAGTGCATTCTAGTATTTTTGGATACTTCATCACTAATACCTTTTAATAATTGGAGCACTACTTATAAGTGTGCTCATTTTGCCTCTACTCGAAGACCAGTCGATGAACACTGCCATACTTAAAGTTTTTAATAGTTTTCAAGTATGAAGCAAAATACAAGCCACTATTAATTCCTTTGGGAGCTAGATATTCCTATAAATAGTGTAAACTGTATTTGTGAAATGTTATCTTAAATGTTAAACATTATACCTAACCCTATATAAAGGTAATAATACTACAATGAAGTATGATAGAGATAAATCATGGAATAGCATATATGCTGAAAACACAGAAATAGCCTACCCACCAGAAGCAGTTATTAGAATTTTTTTAGGGCAATTTCCTAAGTTAGAGTTTCTAGATAAAAATTTTCAAGGTAAAAAAATCTTAGATGTAGGTTTTGGTGATGGCCGTAATTTCCCTCTTTTTAATAGACTTGGTTTATTGAGTAGTGGAGTAGAAATCACAAAAGATATCGTAAATAATGCTTCTGAAAGAAAGGAGTTTAAAGGCCAAAAATTAGACTTACGAATAGGTAGCTGCGAAGAAATCCCATTCGAAGCGAATATGTTTGATTATTTAATCTCTTGGAATAGTAGTTATTATATGAGTTCTGAAAGTTTTGATTATCAAAAACATATAGATGAATTTGTAAGAGTAACAAAGCCAAAAGGCTATCTAATCGTATCTGTTCCAACGGCTTCAGCTTTTATTTATGAATCCTGTGAAGAGCTCGAAAAAGGGTATGTGAGAATTAAAAATGATTACTTCGGAGTTCGCAATGGTCAAGTTATGCGTCGCTTTGAAGATAAAGATGATTTTTTAAGCTGCTTTTCAAATATTTCACAATATTGTGAATGCGCAGAAATAAAAATGGATTGGTTCGGATTAGCTTACAATTGGTATGTTGCTGTAATTAAGTTAAACTAGCATAAGAGCGCACTTACGCGCTCCTTTTACTCTATTTAGTCTTGGGCTATGATTAAACCAGCTTTTTCGAGAGATTCAACTAAAGGTAAAAGCTCAAAAACATTAGCTCGAATCTTATCAGCAAGCTCTAATAAATCACTACCTCCATCTGCATAAGCTAGTAAATTAGTGAGCATTTTTACTTGAGTATAATCTTGCTGCATATTGCTCGTATTAGGATACAATCCTCTTTTACCAAGTTGCGGCTCACATAAATTAGTTGCTTTATATACTTTATTCTTTTCTAATAATTGAATAGCGCCAACAATTACATCTGCAGCACCTCTTAATCCAGCAGGTGTAATTAATGTAAGATTATCTAATGATGTGTGATATTCGGGATATTCCCCGTATTTGCTCCGCATGATTGAACATACAGGTAAATCAACACCAGGAGCACAAAATTGACGCTCATCACTACCACGCTCAAGAAAAGAATACTGTTTAAAACTACCAACTAAATTCTTTAAAGCACTTAGTGCTGCTCTGTCGGCTAAAGTACGAGAGTTGCGTGAACTTAGGTATGAGTACTCTCTTTCATCACCGACACATGTGACAATGAATCCAGCTTTCAGATGCTGTTTCAAACGTTTTAAATGTTTTGAAATATAAACTATTGACCCTATGGTTTCTGGTAAAAATAAAACTCTGTAAGTATATCTACGGTCAGTCATTAATTTAAGTTGCTCAATTAATGCCATACAAACAACTGGTCCAGATAATTCATTATTAGCTAAAGAAGGATGACATATGTATGTAGAAAGCAAAATTTCATTTTCTGTTTCTCCAGGTAAAACAAACTCTCCATACGTTAAATGCCCATTGAATAAATTTGTATCTATAACAACTTGGTAACTACCTTCAGTCAAAGATAAACGTTGAGAGTGGCTAAGACAAAATCCCCAATTACGCTCATAGTATGATGTAACATATGGTATTGCGTCAGGCATATCCTCTATACTGTAAAGGTGAGTTTGTAATTCTTTTAAAGAAAGTTTCTTATTAACAGGCTCTGAGTAACCCATTAGATGTAGGTTATTAACTTTAAAATCACATATTTTATTACCATTAGGATCAATTATGTATGCGTTATTTACTTTCCATTCTTGCGGTACCTTCCAGTCAAAAGCGATAGTATTTGAAGGAACCTCGTGCGCAACCAGTTCCGGTACAAACTGTTTGATATATCTCAATGTTTCTCTTACACCGTCACCTGTAAGGCTTCGATTGATTGGAAATAGCTTCTTTGCCCACTCATACATTCTATTTCCATCGATTGCTTCGTTCATTTTTAACCTTATTTTTTACTTTAATTTGTATAAAAAGCGTTGCTGCATAAGACACATGCTAGATTATTCATTAACTTAGAAGTGTACAATAAGAAAAGGAGCACAGCACACCATTAAGTTGTCACTATTCAATGGGAGGCAAATCAAGTTTTAAAGCCAAAATTAAGAATAACCATAGAACTTTATTAGCTACAGTTCAATTTATTAGCGGTTTTAATCAATCCCTAGAAAGATTATATTTTTTCATTTTTTCGACCAGTGTGGTTCGCCTTACACCTAACACTTCAGCAGCACGGGCGACAACATAATCAAAGCGCTCTAATGCCTGGGTGATTAAGTTAATTTCAAGCTCAGCTAAGTACTCTTTAAGCTCAATACCTTCGTCGGGCAATAAACCGGGAGCCGCTTGAGCAAAATCATCTTCGAGGTCTATCTCGTCTTCACTAAATCCGCCGCTAAAAATATCATTAAATGCATCACGCTCCATCAGTTCTTCTGGGTACTGTGGCTCGTAGGCTTCAACTTCAATGTAGCGGTATTTATTAGGTAAATCAGGAACATCAACCACCTTGTCTGGGAACATAATAACCATACGCTCAACTAAGTTAGCGAGCTCACGAATATTACCCGGCCAAGAATGTTCTTTTAAACTATCAATAGCACGCTCTGTAAACTTAGCAGTAGTACCACTTTGCTCATTTACACGGCGCATAAGCTCTTTAAGTAGTAAAGGAATGTCTTCTGCGCGTTGAGCAAGAGATGGGCTCTCAATAGGAAAAACATTTAAACGATAGTATAAATCTTCTCGGAACGAGCCTTTTTCTATCATGCTTTCAAGGTCACGGTGGGTTGCAGCAATAACACGCACATCAGCCTGAATCGCTTTGGTACCACCAACACGCTCATAACTACGCTCTTGAAGCACTCGCAGTAACTTAACTTGCATTTGCAATGGCATATCCCCTATTTCATCTAAAAATAGCGTGCCACCTTGCGCTAACTCAAAACGGCCTTTTCGTGCTGAAATAGCTCCAGTAAACGCGCCTTTTTCATGACCAAATAGTTCACTTTCTAATAGCTCAGCAGGAATAGCCCCACAGTTGACCGGTACAAAAGGGCCTTTATTACGTTTAGAAAGCAAATGTACGTTACGGGCGACCACTTCTTTACCTGTGCCCGACTCACCCAAAATAAGTACATTGGCATCGGTTTTTGCAACCTGCGTAATTAAAAAGCGTAAATCTTTTACCGCTTTGGTTTCACCAACAAGACCATCAAAGGTGCTTTTCTCTTTATTATTTTTATGTTCATGCGGCAACATGCGCTGATATTGCTGACAGTCGTGCAACAGCTGTGTGGTAATTTCATGAGTAAATGGCTCACATATCAACCCCACAACATTAGCCAAACTCAACAAAGGTTTAAGCGTTTCACCAATGAGTAAAAAAGGAAATGTTGGGTATCGTTTAATTAAACTTTCGTGATCTAAAGACTGCAAAGCACCTAACACCACAATACATTCTTTGTTTTGATAGTGGCTACATGCCTGTTCAAAGTCAGCTTCTGTTTGCAACTGTACCGCCTCACCAATAAAAGTAAGCGATGCGTATAATCCAATAGAGCGATTGTTATTATTATCTAAAATTAAGATCATCTTTAGCGAGCCATTTATTTCACTAATTTGTTTTATTAATCAAATTGTAAGCCAGTTGGGTTTGGATGCAAGCAATAGCGGCGATTTTTTGACATTAACGCCAAAAAACAGACACTGGCCGCACAAAGTCAATACTTTATAACTATTAATTGCCTGGGTAGTTTTAGTGACATACATACTTAGGATGAATTAAACGACATATAATACGATTTTCAATGATACGATTTCACACAGAAAAAACTCATAAAAACTGCTATTATTATTTAAAGGTGCGACTGTTTTTGCCGATAAAGTAATAGTCAAACTTATGTTGGAACTAAACTTGCTTAGAGTTCTGAACATGTAATTAAAATTTGAGGAATTACCTATGGCTCATGCATCAATCAATAAATACCGTCAAATAACAGTTAGCAGTGTTAAAGAAATGACGCCTTACGACCAAGTTAAACTGGTATTTGTTAATATTGTTGGCAAACTTTCTGCTGCAAAAGGATTTATTGAACGTAAAGAGTTAGAAAAAAAAGGCAACGCAATATCTGATTGTATTGTGCTACTTGGTGCGTTGCAGCAAGTATTAAATTTTGAACACAATAATGAAGTATCAACTAACTTAGACTCTTTGTATGACTACTGCCAGCGCTGCTTATTAACTGCAAACCTTGAAAACAATATAGATAAAATCGATGAAGTAATTACCTTGATTAAAGAGATTAAATCAGGTTGGGAAGCAATTCCATTCGAGCAAAGAGAACCACAACTATAATGGCTTTAAAGCAAATAACGAGTTCACAAGTTACAGATAGTGAAACTCGCAAATATTGTAATGAGCTAGTGAGTTTGATTAATGACTCAGAGGATTGGGATATTGAGCAAGCGCTGAGTATTCATAATAAGCTTGATACATATATAAGTGAATCACTTACAAGAGAAAAAGCTTTTTACTCTGCGACTGAACTTGAGTTTTTAATTAACCTAATAGAACAGCTATCTGCTAAAATGGATGCTCAAAAACAACTATTAGCGGTTAAAATAGTTGGTAATCAAAAAAATAAAAAAGCTGTAAATAAGTATAAATCTAACTTTTAAAATAGATTTGGCAATATTAGGCTGGTTAGCTGTGGAGAGAATCTCATGTTTGATGGAAAGGTAGTTTTAATAACAGGTGGAACAGGGTCGTTCGGTAAAAAGTATGTAAAAACACTATTAGAGCGGTACAGTCCAAAAAAAATTATTATCTTTTCTCGTGACGAGTTAAAACAGTTTGAGATGCAGCAAGATTTTGATCAGCCTTGCATGCGCTACTTTATTGGTGATGTTCGAGATAAAGAACGACTAAATCGCGCAATGCGTGGCGTTGATTATGTCATCCATGCTGCAGCCCTTAAGCAGGTACCTGCCGCAGAGTACAACCCAATGGAATGCATCAAAACTAATATTAATGGCGCAGAAAACGTCATTAATGCAGCACTTGATAACAATGTTGAAAAAGTCATTGCCCTCTCTACAGATAAAGCAGCTAACCCTATTAATTTGTATGGTGCCACTAAATTAGCCTCGGATAAATTATTTGTAGCGGCAAACAATATTGCAGGCGGCCATAAAACGACTTTTTCAGTAGTGCGTTATGGGAATGTAGTATGTTCGCGAGGGTCAGTTGTACCTATCTTCCAAAAATTCATTAATGAAGGCCGTGATCACATCCCTATCACTCATGACGAAATGACTCGTTTTTGGATAAGCCTTCAACAAGGTGTTGATTTTGTTTTAACAAATTTCGCGCGCATGTTGGGCGGTGAAATTTTCGTACCTAAAATCCCATCAATTCGAATTGCTGATTTAGCAAAAGCAATGGCTCCTGAATTACCTATTAAAATTATTGGTATTCGCCCAGGAGAGAAACTCCATGAAGTTATGTGCCCTGCCGATCTGTGTTTTGAAACCTATGAATATAACGATCATTTTGTAATTGCACCAGGCATCAAATTTAGCAGTCGTAGTAATGACTTTACAGTTAATGCACTTAATGAAAAGGGAAAAAAAGTTCAGCAAGGCTTTGAATATAACTCTTTGAACAACCCACATTACATGACGATTGAAGAAATTGAAGCCTTCAATATTGAAGCCTTAATTTAAAAGTAATGACTCCATGATCCCATACGGCAAACAAGCTATCTCTCAACAAGACATCGACGCAGTAGTTGATGTCTTAAAATCTGACTGGTTAACGCAAGGCCCAAAAGTACCCGCTTTTGAGCAAGCCATCGCAAATTATTGTGGCAGCACCTATGCATGTGCAACAAACAGTGCCACATCAGCATTGCACGTTGCATGTTTAGCGTTAAATGTGGGGAAAGATGACATCGTGTGGACATCCCCTATTTCGTTCGTTGCTTCCGCAAATTGTGCACTGTACTGTGGTGCTCAAATAGACTTTGTGGATATTGATGTAGCAACAGGGAATATGTGCACTGATGAGTTAGAAAAAAAACTTATTATTGCTAAAGAAAATAATCGTTTACCAAAGGTAGTCATCCCTGTTCACCTGGCAGGTCAATCATGTGATATGCAGGCTATATATCAACTTGCAGTTGAATATGGCTTTAAGATTATTGAAGATGCTTCACATTCTATTGGTGCAAAATATTTAGGTAAGCCTGTGGGCAGCTGTGAGTTTTCAGATATTTGCGTATTTAGCTTTCATCCAGTCAAAATAATCACCTCAGCTGAAGGTGGTATGGCTGTAACAAACAACAAACGACTTGCTAATAAAATGGTGCGTTTACGTAGTCACGGGATTACATCCGATCAGAGTGAAATGACAGAGCCAAGTCATGGCCCTTGGTACTATCAGCAAGTTGAACTCGGCTTTAATTATAGAATGACTGAGTTACAAGCTGCACTAGGCCTTAGCCAGCTCTCAAAGCTTGATGAATTTGTTGCAAAACGCAACCAGCTAGCTAAAGTATATACTAGCAAGCTAAAAGGTATGCCTATCAATCATTTAACTCAATCACACCAAAGCTATTCTAGTTACCATCTATATATTTTAACCTTGTCTGGTGATGCAATTGTAAAACATGATTCTCTTATCTGTAGTTTAAGAGAGCAAGGCATAACGAGTCATTTGCATTACATTCCAATTCATATACAACCTTATTACAAAGAGCTTGGCTTTAAGGCAAATGACTTTCCAAATGCAATGAGATACTACAGCTGCGCTCTCACCATACCTTTGCATCCTGGATTAACTAATTCAGAACAAAACTTCATAATAGAAACATTAGCTAAACAACTATGAAAATCGCTTTAGGAACCGCTCAATTTGGTTTGAATTATGGTATTAGTAACACCCTTGGGCAGGTAAAAAAAGATGAGATCAAACGAATACTTAGTGCTGCGCTAGACGCTGGCATTACAGTGGTTGATACGGCATCAGCTTATGGAATTAGCGAGAGTAATATTGGCCAATCGGGTTTAAGCCAAGCTTTATCTATTGTTACTAAAGTATCAAGTGAAAATATTCACGCGCAGGTAGAAAAAAGCTTAAAAAATCTGAACTGTGACTCAATTGATGCAGTGTTATTTCATAATTGTGAGTTGCTTTTAAGCTGTTCAGGGGAAGACTATTTTTCGCAGCTAGAGCAGTTAAAAACCAAAGGCATAGTTAAGCGAATAGGTGTTTCTGTTTATAACCCTAAAGAACTTGAATTACTTAGTGAAAGGTTTAATTTAGATCTGATTCAAGCTCCTGTTAATTGGTTAGATCAACGTTTTATACAACCTGAAATTATCGATAAGCTAATAGAAAAAAATATAAAGCTTCACGCTCGCTCGATATTTTTACAAGGGCTTTTATTAGAGCCAATGATTCAAAATAACGCTTATTTTTCACAGTTTAATAATGAGTTTTCTCAGTATAATCGTGTTATTAATGAATTAGGCTGCAATCGGCTAACTTTCGCATTAGCAATTATTGCGCAAAAAGCCCCTCATATCGAAAATGCAATTATAGGATGTTGCTCACAAGAACAGTTAACACAATTAATAGACAGCTACTGCGCCGCAAAAAAGCTTACACTCCCCTCGGATGACGTTTTAGCCTCTTTAGCTTCAAGTAATTTAGCATTAATCAATCCATCGCAATGGCTTGGTTAATTAAGCGCTAGGATTAAAAATATGATAAATGCTTTCATGCAAGCTAGGACAGGATCAACACGCTTACCTAATAAAGTTTTAAAGAACCTCCAAGGTTTACCTATGTTTATTCAACAAGCTAAGCGTGTACAACGAGCAAAATTAGTAGACAACCTAGTTATTGTCACAAGTACTGATGAAAGTGACGACATTATTGAACAGTTATGCAATGAGAATAATTTATTATGCTTTAGAGGAAGTTTAAGCAATGTTCTCAGCCGGTACTTTCATGCTGAACTCAATTACCCTTGTGATGCTATCGTTAGAATAACAGCTGACTGCCCAGTGATTGACCCTGAGCTCATGGACTATGTCATTAATAGTCATTTAAAAAACAACAATGATTATACTTCAAACTGCTTAGTAGCCACATACCCTGATGGTCTCGATATTGAAGTGATCAGTAAAAAGGCCTTACATAACGCTTATAAATATGCAGAAAAGCCTTCTGAGCTAGAACACGTAACACCTTATATAACAAGTCACCCTGATAAGTATAAGTTACAGAATATCCAAAGTGAGCAAGACCTCTCTGCCTATAGATGGACTGTTGACGAACCCAAAGACTTTGAGTTGATTTCATCAATATATGAAAATTTATATGTAAAAAAGCCTAATTTTAATTATCAAGATATACTGGAATTGTTATCGCATAAACCAGAGCTGAACTTATTAAACTCCCAAATTGCTCGAAATGAGGGAATGGTTAAATCATTAAAACAAGATAAAGAAGAAGGCTATGAATAATTACACTAATTCAGTGGAGTGGCTACATAGAGCTGAAAAAACCATTCCTCTTGGTTCCCAAACTTTTAGTAAGAGTAGAATTGCATTTCCACAAAATGCGGCGCCTTTATTTATTGAACGCGGTTTAGGTTCTAAAGTGTGGGATGCTGATAATAATGAGTATATTGACTTTGTGAATGGCTTACTTTCTGTTTCTTTAGGTTACTGTGATGCCGATGTAAATCAAGCTGTTATTGACCAGCTTGGCTCAGGGATCACTTTCTCCCTTCCTCATAGGTTAGAAATGGAAGTCGCCGAAGAACTCACAAAGCTAATACCTTGCGCTGAAATGGTGCGTTTTGGTAAAAATGGCAGTGACGCAACATCTGCAGCAATTCGACTAGCAAGAGCTTATACAAAAAGAGAGCATGTTGCTGTTTGCGGTTATCATGGCTGGCAAGATTGGTATATTGGCTCAACAACCAGAAATTTAGGTGTTCCTGAGTGTGTTAGAGCACTTACCCATACGTTTACATACAATGACCTTAGCTCATTAGAAAAACTATTCATTAACTATCCTGAACAGCTTGCTGCTGTAATTATGGAGCCAATGAATGTCGCCTTTCCAGAAGCTGGATTTCTTGAGGGAGTACAAGCACTTTGTAAAAAACATGGCTCTGTACTAATTTTTGACGAAACAATTACCGGTTTTCGATTTGATCTACATGGTGCTCAAGGGTTATTTAATGTTACACCCGACCTAGCAACCTTTGGCAAAGGCATGGCAAACGGATTTCCTATCTCAGCTGTCGTAGGTAAACAAAAAATAATGTCATTGATGGAAGACATTTTCTTCTCCGGTACCTTTGCGGGCGAAACCATGTCTTTAGTTGCTACAAAAACAACATTAAAAAAAATACAGCGAGAAAGTGTACTTAAACATATTCACACTTTAGGTAAAAAATTAATTTGTGAGCTTAATAAATTAATAGAAAAACACGATGTAAAAGATTGGCTAAGCAATGCGGGTCATCCGTCATGGTCTTTTATTATTATTAAAGACACTCAAAAATACTCCGCATTAGAGCTAAAATCTTTATTTATTCAAGAAATGTGTGCTAGAGGTATTTTAATTGGTGGTAGTCATAACCTTAGCTATGCCCATACACATGACGATATAGAAAAATTACTTAATGCATACGATGAAGTTATTTTTATTTTAAAAAATACAATAGAAACACAAAATTTATATGATGTTTTTAAAGGTAAACTATTAGAGCCAGTTTTTAAAGTTAGATAAGTGACAACTAAAGTAAGGCAACTCTTAGTTACATTTATAGAGGATAGTACAGTATGAAAGTAGCAATAATTGTCGCCCATCCTGATGATGAGACACTCGGCTGTGGTGCCACAATCGCGAACCATATTGAAAAATGTGATGAAGTATATATTTTAACACTTTCTAATGGGGTTAGCTCACGCCTAGAATATACTGAAGCAGAGATTCAAACCCGGCAAGCAGCCTTTTTAAATGCCGCCCAACATTTAGGCGTTTCTCCTAATAATCTAACATCATTGGATTTTCCTGATAATGAATTCGATACCATACCACTTTTAAAAATAGCGCAAGCTATCGAACTGTTTTTATCTAAGAATATAATTACACGCGTGTATACCCACTATCATAGCGATTTGAACATTGATCATAGAAAAACTTATGAGGCTGTTTTAACAGCGTGTAGACCGCAACCCACACAATCAGTAAAGCAAATATTTTGCTTCGAAACACTATCAAGCACTGAATGGGCAAGTCACCGTTACGAGGCATTCAAACCTAACTATTTTGTCAATATCGAGCATGTATTTAGTAAAAAACTAAAAGCACTTACAGCTTATAAAGATGAAATGAGAGAAGCCCCACACACTCGAAGTATTGAGAATATTCATGCAATAGCTAAATTTAGAGGCATGTGTATAGGCACTCCACTTGCTGAAGCATTTTATATTGAACGTTTTATAGACTAAGGCCTATTGCGCTCGTTATAAAGTCGCGGTTTTAATACCTAATTTAGGATAGAAAATAAGATGATAATATTAAGAGAAGCAGAGCAAAGTGATTGTACTCTTTTATATCAATGGGTTAATGATCCCGTCATTCGCAGCTGTGCATTAAAAGACGCCCCTATTACGTTACAAAATCACTTAACTTGGTTTAATAAACAACTAGCGTCTCTTACTAGTAAAATTTATATTGCATCTATTGACGACAAACCAATCGGACAAGTCAGATTTAATCAAACAGCTCTTAATACATATGAAATAGACACGCATTTATCTCCTTGCAGTAGAGGCTATGGTTATGGTCGAGAAATGTTAAAACAAGCGCTAAAACTAATAGAAAAAAACAAAAATAGTACATTTATTGCGACTATTTTAATTGAAAATATAGCATCTATTAAATTATTCGAAGCCTGTAACTTTAAGCGTGAAAAAGAAACAACAATAAAAAATAAAAAATGTTTCATTTACATCCGTAAAGAGGCTCTAGAAGGTGAGCATTAATATAAAACAAAGTAATACCAAAACTCTGACTCGATTATTCAACATCGCTTTTAGAGTTGATGCTTCTTTAAATATTGGTTCGGGCCATGTGATGCGTTGCCTTACATTAGCGACAGCGATTAGAAAAGCTGCCAATGTTAATATCACTTTTTTCTGTCGTGATGCTATAGGTAATAGTAATGAAAATATAATCCAATCTGGGTTTGAGCTTGTAAGAATGGCCCCTCCAAAAAGTACTATCGACTTAAAAAACTACAGCTCATGGCTGGGTACTAGCATAGATGATGACTGTGAAGAGTTTCTACAATTAACAGCGGAGAAAAATTACGATTTAATCGTAATAGATCATTATGCTATTGATACCCGTTGGCATAATAAAGTGAAAAGCATAACCAAAAAAATTATGGTTATTGACGATCTAGCGAATCGAAAACACAATTGTGACTTGTTATTAGATCAAACCTACCAATGCCCAACAGTAAAATACGCACACCTGGTAAATAACCATACAAAACTACTACTTGGCTCAAACTTTGCCTTATTAAGGCCTGAGTTTTTAGAGTTTCAAAAAGTATCAAATGACAAAAAAGAGCATACCTTACTTATTATGTTTGGAGGAACAGATCCAGACAACTTGACTCTTCAAGTTTTAGCGCTAGTAATAAAATTAAAATACATTGAAAAAATTAATGTAATCCTGAATAAAACAGCAAAAAACGTAAAGTCAGTGTTTGATTTTGCCCAACTCCATGAGAAAGTCTCTTTATATATATCACCAAACAACGTTGCAGAGATAATGTCAACAGCAACATTAGCGGTTGGTGCAGCAGGAACAACGTCATGGGAAAGATGTGCTTTAGGCCTTCCTGCTGTTGTTATTGTACAGGCAGACAATCAGCAAGAGATCGCTAATGCGCTTCAATTAGCTGAAGTGATCCGCTTTATTTCAATTGCAGAGATTGAATGCAAGTTAATTAAAGAAGTTGAATTTTGGCAAAACAGATTAAAATTAGATAAAGACGTTTATAAAAATTGCATTAATATTTGTGATGGCAAAGGCAGTATAAGAGTCGTCAACGAAGTGCTAAAAATCATAAAATAGCAATTTACCTGAAGTTGAATAATTATTAATTTGACTATAGAGATCACGTCTCTAAAACCGATAAGCGATTAAACATGAACAATTACGTTGTAGCTACAATTAAAGACTGGAATATTTCCCAATACAATAAACGCACGCCAGCTTACAATGGAAATTGGCATTTAATTACTGACAAAAAAGAGCTCACTTATAGTTACTTAAAACACCTAAACCCTAAGTATATTTTTTTTCCTCATTGGAGCTGGATTGTCCCAAAAGAAATAATTAACAACTTTAATTGCGTATGCTTTCATATGACTGATTTGCCTTATGGGCGGGGCGGAAGCCCAATGCAGAATTTAATTTCTCTTGGCCATACCACCACAAAGTTAAGTGCCCTAAAAATGGAAGAAAGTATAGATACAGGCCCTATTTACCTAAAAAAGCCTCTATCTTTGGAAGGCACCGCGCAACAAATATTTTTACGCTGTTCAGCCTTAACTTTTGATATGATTGAGTTTATTGTTAACGAAAATCCTGAATTAACACCTCAAGAAGGCCCTGTAACAGCATTTTCAAGACGCAATCCAAGCCAAAGTGTTATTGATACGAACTTAGAGCTGGATGATATCTTTGATCATATTCGCATGTTAGATGCTGATAGTTACCCAAAAGCATATATAAAACATGGAAAGTATAAGCTTGAGTTTACTAATGCCAAAAAAGGCAATGGCACTTTAACTGCTAATATAAAATTAACTTTATTAGAGTAGCAATGAAAAATAAATTTGTAGAAATAGATGGTCGAAGAATAGGGTTAGATTATGAACCTTACATTGTTGCTGAGCTTTCAGCTAACCATAACGGCGATCTTAAAGAAGCCCTAAAAACAATTGAAGAAGCCGCTAAATGTGGAGCCGATGCGATAAAAATTCAAACATATACGCCCGATACAATGACTATCGACTGCGATAAAGACGATTTCCAGATTAAAGGGGGACTATGGGATGGGCATAACTTATATGAATTGTATAAATGGGCTCATACTCCTTTTGAATGGCACCCTGCACTGTTTGAAAAAGCCAAAGAAGTCGGTATCACTTTATTTTCAACACCATTTGATGAAACAGCCGTTGAGCTGCTAGAAGCATTAAACACCCCAGCTTATAAAGTGGCCTCTTTCGAATTGACCGATCTGCCTCTCATCAAGCGAATTGCTGAAACAGGTAAACCTATCATTATGTCTACAGGTATGGCTAATATCTCAGAGATAGAGGAGGCGATCAGCACAGCAAGAGATAATGGTTGTGATGAACTAATTATATTGCATTGCATAAGTGCTTACCCCGCGCCATTCGAGCAAGCTAATTTAGCGACAATCGCGGATATTGCAACACGCTTTAACGTTATTACAGGCTTATCTGATCATACCTTAGGCACAACAGCAGCAATTGCATCAGTGGCTTTAGGAGCATGCTTTATTGAAAAGCATTTTATTTTAGATAGATCTAAAAAAGGACCTGACTCAGAATTTTCAATTGAACCCGAGCAGCTTGAATCAATTGTTAGCCAAAGCAAAGAAGTATATAAATCGATAGGTAATGTTGGGTATGAATTGAAATCAGCTGAAAGCGAAAATCTAAAATTTAGACGCTCTATTTATTTTATTGAAGATGTGTCAGTAGGTACGATAATAACAAAGAAGCACATAAAAAGAATACGCCCAGGCTACGGTCTAGCTTGTAAGTATTATGATACGCTGATTGGTAAGAAAGCTGCCGTAAATATAACAAGAGGAACAGCTGCTAAATGGGAGCTAATTGATGAATAATCTAACTAAAATAACAAGTAATGAGGTGAAAGATATTTTTTTACAAAGTATATCTTTAGACGATGCAAATGAAAATTATGTTGCTTGGCTTAATGATCCTCTAGTAAATCAGTACCTAGAAACTCGTTTTAGTAAACAGGATCTTAACTCAGTTAAGAGTTATATTTCAGCTAATTTAAATAACCCGCTTGAACAATTATTTACGATTAGAACCAACAATAATAAACACATTGGGAATATTAAAGTTGGAAGTATAAATAAAGCTCATAATATTGCTCAAGTGAGTCTGTTTATTGGCGAAAAAGAAAGTTGGGGGAAAGGCTATGCAAATCAAGCTATCAAGCTAATTAATCAATATGCTTTCGAAACGTTATTGATTAGAAAACTAGTAGCCTGGGTTTACACCGACAATATTGGAAGTTTTAAAGCCTTTCAAAAGGCTGGCTATAGCATAGAGTGTGTACTTAAAAATCATTATATATTGAATGGAAAACCAAGTGATCTAATCCAACTCTCTTTGTTTAATATTAAACCCTAATATAAGTAAGTTATTTACCAAAAAAGGCCAAAGCTAAGCTTTGGCCGGTTTATTATAGTTTTCAATAAACTCTAAATAAATACCTTTTACATGCTCATGAAACGCATCAATACATGCATTTATAAATCCTGTACGCATTTCTAAATCATTGTAATAATAGCTACTTGTCATAATGTAAGCTTGAAAATATCTAAAAGTTCCCTGAATCAGCCAATAAACTACATTATCGTCTGCGTTGCTATTACGTAATGTAAGTAATATTTTATTTTGTAAATTAAACGCATCAGCAAGCTGCTCACGTGTTTCAAAATATTGAGAAGTAATTGATAACAGCTGCTCAAGAACATCTTTTGTTCTAGCTTTTATGGCTTCCATTTTAAAGTTAACGTTACCAGCAGATAATTGCTCTAAAGAAGTAGCCCTATTAAGTAGCTCTGTTATTTTATCTTGCTTATTAACAATCGGTTTTATATTACCAATATCTTTAATAAGTTTAGGTTCAGTATACCTAATGAAAGCACCATTGGCGGTATTAAATACTTTAACATTTAGGTTTTCTTGAAGTAGTAATTCTAAGTTACCTTTTGATGAGTCAAATATCGGGGTTGTGAATACTTCTTCAGTAAAATTACCTTTAACAACAAATGCACCTTCAATACCTTTTTCAACTACTTTTTTATGCTTAAAGTCATTATCGAAATATATACTATGTTTTGAATGATGATGCTCTTTAGATACAAAGCCTAAGTCAGTACCAACTAAATATACTTTCTTAAACCCCAACTCAATAGCTGTAGCAAGTGCTGTATTCGATACTGTTGGGTTACTGTAGTCAGGGTAGGTAAATTGCTTTTTTGTATCCAAAGCACGAATAAGACGACCGCCTGCATCATTAACTTTTGATAACAAATGCGCACTTTTAAAGCGCTTTAAAATACTATCGTATACCGTATTAAGTGCAACAATATTTATCTCATTTAATTTTATCTTTAGTCCAGAGACGCGATCTATTGACTCCACCCATTCTAGCAGCCCTGCGCCTCGCTCCATTTCTATGTGAATATCAGGTTTAATATTATTACTAAGTAAGGCTCTTAATGCTGTACCACAAGAAATTATGATGATGTTATCTTGGTTATTTTTTAAAAACTCAATTGCATCATCAAGAGAAGGACCATTAGCGACTATAAATACGGGGTAATCATTTAATGAATTTTTAACTAGTTCAGGCTTTTTTAACACTGGAAACTTAGCATTTAAATTGGCTAATGTGTGCGACACGCCAATTATTTCATCTTCAAAAAACCCCCAGCCTGCAGCCCAACGATGGCCAATACCTTTTATACGATCAATTGTTTTTTCAATCAATGAGCTATCATAATGCTTAAAAAATAGTATTTGACTGATATTAAAGTGACCTTGATTAAACAAAAATTTGGAAATTTCGTTAATCACGCCATCTTCATTGCCGCCTACACGTATTGAAAACTGTCCGCCATTAGCTGTGCATTTATCAAAAAGTGGTTTTAATTCTATACAATGAAGTAACGCATAAAAAGCGTCTTTACTTGGCTCAAATAAAAACACATTTAGTACATCTTTTTTACTGAGTAGCTCTTCTATCTGATAGCCTAAACCACCGCCTAAAAAGCAGATAAAGTCGAGACGATTCTCTGCAGCAGGGTTGTGAATTTTATTATCTGTCTCTGACGAACGAACGTTATAAATTGATTTCAAAAGCGCGGCATGTTCAAAAACAATATTTTCGTCATCTTGATGACCTAGTTGATATTTGAAGTAAAGCGGATTTTCTAAAAACTGAACAACTTGTTGTTTTGCAAACTCCCTAGGATTAATTTGATAGACAAACTCATTATTATTAAATAAGTTTGCATTATTTGCTTCATCTATAGCTACGCCCGTATCACTTGGTGTGTAGTCTTTAAATGACTCATATATAACTGGCATTTGCTCTTGCAATAGAGCTAGGTTTGCAAGCAAGGTTGCTTGCAACATCATTTTTGTTAATTCTTGTTGATTAGCGTCCAAATTTCACTCCGCTTAACTTGATTTTTTAACCACCCCAGGTAGGTTAGCTAATTGTTGTTGTAAATAGCTGCCTGTTGAATTTAAATTGGCGACTAATAAATCCATTGCATTATATTGACTGTATAACCGTTCTTCGTATTTCGCCATACGAATATTAAATTTCTCTACATCAGTTTCTAGTTTAGAAAGCTGTGATTCACGACCTTCTATACGTGAACTAATAATACCATCAGAAGCCGTATAACCTTTAATGACTGTGTCTAACTGGCCAACAAAACCATCACCGTCATTTTCTCCGACAAAAAAGGTTTGTAAGGCTTGAGGATCCTTTTCTATCGCAGCTTTTAATGCATCGGAATCAATACTTAATTTACCTGAACGCTCCGTTCTAATACCAAAATTAGCTAAAAAATCGGTATTACCATTTCCCGTGCTAAATTCTGAGGTTAACAATGAGCGCACCTGGTTTACAGACCCTCTTAATAATGAGTCACCAGCAAGCGCCCCTACGCCCTCTTCAGCACTTGAGCGTCCTAATTGCTTAGATAAATCAATAAAAGCATTAAATTTGTCTACAAATGAGTTCAAACCAGCTGTAATATTTTTATTATTTTCTGTTATTACGGCTTTACTTAAATCATCGTCAGTTCCATGCATTTTTTTGGCATTAATGGTGACGCCCTCAATGACATCTTTAAATTCATTTGTACTGCTCGTCGCAACAAGCGTACCATCTATCGTAATTGAGGCATCCGTCGCTGCAGTTACTTCGTTTAGGTTTTCAGCGTAAGTTGCTGATGCTGTATCACTGTCATACGCAAGACGAGATAAACCCAAGGCGTCTGTATTGTTGCCATCAGAGACATCATCAACTACAATTTTTATTGCGTTTTCGGCGCCGGTTTCTTTACTTGATAATACTAACCGCTGCCCCGTGTCATCGGTAATAATAGTGGCATTCACGGAGTCATTGTCAGTTGAGTCATTAATCGCGTCACGTATATCAGCAAGTGTTGCGGTGTCTGACACATTAATACCAAAACTGTTAGCGCCAGAACTTATAGATAGCTTACCTTCACCCACCGCTTCATCGCCAGCTATAGCATTTGATGTTAGCTTATGGTTTTCGGCCAAACTATTAACTTTAATTGAGTAATTATTGGTTTGTGCATCTTTTTCAGAGCTAAAAGAAACAAATTCATCACTACCACTTATTGTTCTTTTTTGATATTCATCAACTGATGATAGTGACTCCAAAGAACCATTCAGCTCTTCTAAAGACGCTTTTAGTGTGCCTACAGCAGATATATCAGTCGTGAAATTAGCTTGCTGTTTTGTTACTCGCGCTTGATAAGGGGATTTTTCAGCATTGACTAAAGCACTTACAATTTCGTTTACTTGAAGTCCGGAGCCTATGCCCGTAAATGAAATAGCCATAATAATTACCCTCTTAAATTACTGAAAAATTAAACTTTAAAATCAACCAATACACCGGTGGCTTCAGCCAATTTAGCAACTATACCTAATACTTCCTCTGACGGATATTGCTTTACCAAATCACCACTTTCTTTGTCGATAACCTTGATTACATTGCGGCCAGAATCTTCATCTACTTTAAACTGAAGACTGCGGTTCATTTCACCCATAAAGTCTTGCAATTGCTGTACCACCTTCTCTAGCTTTTCAGGTGACAACTCAGTTTCAGAGACTTCGATTCTACTTGCAGCAGTAGGGGTGGTTGTATTCTTCTGTTCATCAACATTTTGCTTAACTTGAGATGGGGCTTGATAACTTGAGGTAACCTCACCTTTTTGCGCTGAGCTGATATTTAAATTTAAATTTTGCGTTTCCATAATTCGCTCCTACTATAAAGCGATATAAAGCTTTATACCTAATACAAGAAAGGAAGGGTTGCCCCTTCCTTAGTAGTTAAAGTATAGAGCTTATTGTTAAATTAACCTAATAAGCTAAGTGCTGCCTGTGGTAACTGGTTAGACTGAGCTAAGATTGTTGTACCAGCCTGTTGCATAATCTGGTTTTTAGTCAGTTTAGCCGTTTCTGCAGCGTAATCGGTATCTTCGATACGGCTTTTAGAAGCCGATACGTTTTCTGATACGTTTGCAAGGTTTGCTATGGTAAAGCCAAAACGATTTTGTACCGCACCTAAATCAGCTCGTTGAGCATCGATTTGAGCAAGTGCCGCATCAATTGTATTAATTGCATTTTGTGCACCTGCAGAAGTAGCACCTGAGATGTCAATAGTCTCAACTGAAGTTAACGCACTTGAACCACCTGTTGAATCTATTGTAGATGCATCTGAACCAAATATCTCATCTACTTTTGTTCCTGATATACCTATTTTATCAGCTGAGCTTAGGTTTAGTTCTGCTGAAACACTAAGCGAACCTGCTGTACTAGCCACAGCTTGAGCGCCAATAGTAAAACCACTTGTATCGCCAGCACCAGTTACATCAATACCATCTATATCTGTAGCTGTGAATGATATAGAGCCGGCTGCCTCATCATAAACAGCATCATAGCCATCTTCTTGCATATCTTTAGCTAGGCGAGCCATGTCTCCGCCAAATGTACCCAAGTTATAAGAATCAACCGCAGTACCACCCTTTTTAATCTCAATTGTAGACGAGCTACTTGCATCAATACCAGCGATTGTAGTTGTTAATTTAGCTTGAGCATTTACACCTGCCCCTGAAGAATTAATAGTATCAGCAATTGCTGCAGCACCAGAGCTTGCTGCAACTTCAATATCAACACCGTTGATATTAACTGTTTGTGCTGAAGTAGCTACATTGGCACTTAAAGCAACCGTTTGAACATCACCAAGAGCAGAAACAGTCGATGTTGCACCACCTTTAATTTCATTTGCACCGATAGCATCAGCTGATACATCACGAAGACTTACGTTAATTGTTTCATTTGCATTAGAACCTACTTGGAATTGCTTAGTACCAAATGAGCCATCTAGTAAGCTAGTACCACCAAATTTAGTGGTTTCTGCGATACGCGTTAATTCTTGTTGCAATGCGCCTACTTCTTTTTGAAGGGCCGCACGTGCATCAGCATCGTTTGAACCATTCGCTGATTGCAGCGCTAGGTCACGCATACGTTGTAGAATGTTTGATGACTCTGTCATCGCACCCTCAGCGGTTTGCGACATTGAGATACCGTCATTAGCATTACGCTGAGCAACACCTAGACCGTTAATTTGTGAAGATAGACGGTTAGCAATTTGTAGACCAGCCGCATCATCTTTCGCGCTGTTAATTTTCATACCAGATGAAAGACGTTGCATTGATGTGCCTAATGCATCGCTAGATTTTGATAAGTTTCTTTGTGCATTTATTGATGCAACGTTAGTATTTACTGATAAAGCCATGTTATAACTCCTGATTACTTTCGTAATGTAACTAATTGATTTTAACCAAGAGCCATCACAATAAAAATCTGTTCAAGCTCCGTTCTAATTTAGTTAACGGCCGTTATAAAATTACCTTTAGCTTTTTTTTAAAAAAAACAGTAAAAAACTTTAGTTAATTGAAATACAAACAAAAAAGCCAAGTATAAATACTTGGCTTTTTAATTTTAATTATTATTAACCACCTAACAAGCTTAATGCAGCCTGCGGTAACTGGTTTGCTTGTGACAAAATAGTAGTACCTGCTTGTTGCATGATTTGGTTTTTAGTCAGGGTTGCTGTTTCAAGCGCGTAATCTGTGTCTTGAATACGGCTACGAGAAGCTGACACGTTTTCAGATACGTTTGCAAGGTTGGCAATAGTAAAGCCAAAACGGTTTTGTACCGCACCTAAGTCAGCTCGCTGTGCATCAATTTGCGCCAGTGCAGCGTCAATCGCTTTAATAGCATTTTGAGCACCTTCCGAAGTCGAACCAGAAATATCCACACTCTCAATACTTGTTAGCGAACTAGTACCACCTGTTGACTGTATTGCTGCCGTACCTGTACCAAATAACTGATTTGCAGTTGTACCTGAAATACCAATTTTATTTGCTGATGATAAATTTAACTCTGCAGACACACTAAATGAATCTGCGACGGTTGTTACTGCAGTACTACCTATTGTAAAGCCACTTACATCAGTTCCAGTGATATCGATACCATCAACATCGGTTGCTTTAAATGCAATTTCTTTTGTTGCCGGATCGTAAATAGCATCATAACCAGCTTGCTGCATATCGCTAGTTAAACGCTCCATATCGCCACCGTAGGTACCTAAATCAAATGACTTTTCTAAAGCGCCATTCTTTTTAATTTCAATAACACCCGTACTTGATGAGGTAATACCTGCAAAACTCGTATCAATTTTGGCCTCTGCAACCACGCCTGCACCCGACTTATTAATTGTATCTGCAATTACAGCCGCACCGGACCCACCGGCAATAACAATATCTGTACCATTAATGTTAACTGTATCAGCACTGGTGCCATGGTTGGTTGCTAAGTTAACCGTTTGTACATCGCCAAGCCTAGTATTTGCATCTGCGGCGTTGCCTGGCCCTTTAATTTCATGCGCACCAATTGAATCTGCTGCTACATTACGTAAGCTTACATTAATGGTTTCATTCGCGTTTGCGCCCACTTGGAATTGTTTTGTACCAAAGGTACCATCAAGTAAGCTGGTGCCACCAAATTTGGTGGTGTCTGCAATTCGAGTGAGCTCTTGTTGCAGTGCACTGACTTCTTTTTGCAGGGATGCACGGTCAACCGCACTGTTTGAACCATTCGCTGATTGCAGTGATAAGTCACGCATACGTTGTAAGATGTTTGCAGACTCTTGCATCGCACCCTCAGCGGTTTGCGCCATAGAAATACCATCATTGGCATTACGCTGAGCAACTGTTAGGCCATTAACCTGAGAAGTTAGTCGGTTGGCAATTTGTAAACCTGCAGCATCGTCTTTTGCGCTATTAATACGCAAACCAGATGATAGTCTCTGCATTGAGGTTTCAAGTGCCATGCTAGATTTAGATAGATTGCGTTGCCCATTAAGTGATGCAACATTTGTATTTACGCTTAAAGCCATTTTACCATCTCCTAGTTTCAATCAGAATGTGGTTCAAAATATTTAAGCAAAAACCACACTTTCTATGACTAGCTAAATGCATTTGTTGTGCCAACTAATAAAAAAATATTAACCTTATGTTTTATAACAACTAAATAACATTTATTGAGGCTTTTAGTCAGAAGTGAGCGATTTTTTGACAGGAGATAAAAAGAGGGGTGACAGTTTTTTGCCGCTTCGTTAAGGCAAGTTATTACCTACTTTTCTCGTAAAGTAATAACCTGCCTTGGATGGTATTTATAAATAATCGAATAATGAAAGTTTAGCCAAGCGACCAAAAGTCGCTTGTGAAGCCTGTAAACCAGACTCATGTTTAGTAAGATCGCTGATGGCTTCAGCGGCATCAATCTCAATCAGGCTGGATCTATTTTCTTGATTATTAATATCCAGTGCACTGTTTGAATCGGTCACACGCTCAACCACATTCATCCGTCCACCTAAACCAGCTTGTGTAAATACAATCTGTTCACTAGCATTTTTAAGCTGAATTAAACCATCCGATAATGCTTGGTTAATTTGCGCTTCATCAAGTTGTTCGTCATTTAGGCTAATGATCAAATCTTCTAGTGTATTCAATACATTTTCTTTGCTTGGTTTCTCAAGGGTAAAATCAAGCTGCCCCGGTGCTACACCTTCAAGTTGAATTTCCATACCGGCAAATTCAATCGGCTCATCAGTTACTTCACCAGTCACAGGTGGTACAAGAGGATTACCATCACGTAATATCTCATACTGATCAGGCGATGAAGGGGTCGCACCAGGGATCACATTAACGTTATAGGTATTGATCGTTGGAGAAATAAGCGGATCTGGGTCTGAGTTATAATTATCTTTATGAAAACGATCAAACTCACCTTGATTTTGAACATAAACAGTTCCAGCGGTAATGCCGCCTGTTGGCGTTCCATCGTTTGAAACGACATCTAGTCGTGCATCTACGCGTTCAAATACATTGAAGCCATTATCGCTTGATTTGATCTCAACGCCTTTTGCAATGGTTACTTCGTGCTGTCCTTGATCGCCTTGGTATTCGTATTTGCCATTAGTGCTATTAAATGTATAAGTTTGAATATCGTCTTGATAGCCAGAGAAAAGGTATTTCCCCCCTTCAGATTGACTATTCATTAAGTTAAGCAGCGATTTTTGCAATTCTTTTAGTTCACTGGAAACCGAAGCCAAATCACCTTTATCTAACGAACCATTGCCCGCTCGTATAGTTAACATTTGCGCTTCTAAAATAGTGTCGTTCATACCTTGTAATAAACTTTCTTCGGTTTCTAAACGCCCTTTTAGCTGGTTAATATTCTTCGTCAGCTGCTCATTAGTTTCTATTTTATTGGTGTACAACATGCCCTGCGAAATAGCAGCAGGGTTTTCTGAGGTACTCAAATATTTTTGACCTGTCGTAACGCGCTCCTGCGCACCAGCTACATTTTGTTGATTCTCAAGTATTTTATTAATGTTATTTTGATACATTAAATTATTTGATAAACGCATAATTACCTCGCCGCACTCAGTAAAGTGTCAAAAATAGAACGTGCTGCAGACAGTACTTGAGCCGATGCAGCATAAGATTGCTGAAAACGCAGCAAATTAGCTGCCTCTTCATCTAAATTTACGCCGGATAACGATTCATACCAGGCTTCTGATTGCTGTGCTAAAGCATCAAATGCCGCCCCGTTGGTTTTTGCTTGACTGGTTACTACACCAACATCGGTTACTAATCCAGCATAGGCCTGGTTCAAGGTTTTATGATTATCGGCTGAGGCACTTGCTACCACATTTTGACGTACTAAGTCGCTATTTTGTAAGTCAGCGAGTTTTTGACCGTTGCGGTTATCATCAAAACCGCCTTCATTAAATTCTAAATTAAAGGTATCACCTGTAGCCGGTACCCCTTCAATATTAAAGTCAAAACCATAGCCATCATAAGGAGGCCCCGCTTGCGCCAAAATATTGTTAGCAGGCGGTGTAACCGTAAACGTGGTTGTACCATTACCATCAGTAAGTTGATATTCGTTAGCATTAGCAGTTTTAACAATGTTAATAGGACCATTTGCTAAGCCTAAAGGGTTTGTAAAACTGCCGGTAGTTACATCGCTCACATCACCCGGTGAAATAGTCCCAGTGCCTGTATTATCAAGCCCGTCTGCTGTTCTAATTGGAGAGGCCAATGCAATGTCTTCTCCTCGACCTGTTGTCAGCGATATATTGCCAGCCGCGCCACTATTAAGTTTTATCTGAAATTGATCACCGGCATTACCGGCTCCGGTTACGTTTAGCTCTAAACCAAACGACTCCCCGCTGGTGATTGCCGCAGAGTCAATAATGCCACTCGGTGGAATAACAGCTAACGATGCACTGCCTAAAGGCTCGCCTTTATTATCTATTGGCTGAATACTTACTTCGTTAGGGTTCCCCGTATAGGTGATCACAAAATCACTCGCTGGTAGTTCACTGCCTTTACCAGCTTCAACGGTTGCTGACATATTAGCTGTTCCGGTATTTGCTTGATAAACAAAAGCACTGACCGTTGGGATATCAAAAATATCTCCTCCAAGCTCACCGTTTGCATCCATTCCTAAACGGTTTTGCTGATTAAACGAATCAGCAAGCGCAATGCCCATCTGACCTATTTGATTTTGTGCAGGCACCAAAATATCGTCTCTAAATGCCAATAAGCCACCAATTTTACCTTTGAGTTTAGTGGGATCTATTTCTAATGGAACGGCTTGGCCACCATTTACATCTAAGCGTAACTCTTTAAAATTGGCATCGGGATCGCCACTAATCGAAAATAAGTTAAATGAACCATTTTGCATAACAACCGCTTCACCTGTGCCCATAAATACTTGTTTTTCACCATTAGGGCCATCGAGTGTTTCTATATCAATCAGTTTTGATAAATCACGTATTGCTTTATCACGCTCATTGTAAGCTGAGCTCGCATCTGCTTCGTTTTTAGTGCCATGAACACCCGCAATTTCTTGATTTAACGAACTAATACTTTCGATTAACGTATTCGCCTCTTCAGAAAATATTTCTAATTGCTCATTAACCACTGCTTTTTGCTCTGAAACAATACCTGCAAGCCGGTCCATTTGATCAATCAGATTTTGCGCATCACTCATCACCAATGAACGAGCAACCGTAGATGAAGGTTGGTTAAGTGCTTCTTGCACGTTGTTAAACATCGAGTTGATACTAGTTGATAAGCTGTTTGATTTTTCTGAAAAAATTTGATCAACCCGACTCGCCTCGCTAACAAATTGATCAAAAAAGCTTTTATTTGAGGTATCTCGGTTTAATTGCTTTTGTGCAAACTCATTTAATAACCGGTACGTTTGACCGCGGCCCACCTGATTATCAATCATGGTAGTAAATTCAGTGCGCTCTCGTACATACCCTTCAGTATTAACGTTTGCGATGTTTTTACTTGTCGTTTGCAATAACTCAGAGTTTGCTCTTATTCCTGAATTAGCAATATTTAATAAATTAAACGACATGTTACTCTACTCCTTGGCGGATAACGCTTGTGGCGATATTCTTTAACTCGTTACTGTTAAGCACTCTTTTTATTTTGTCTGCATAGTTAGGGTCGGTTGCATAACCGGCTTGCTGTAAAGAGTCTAAAAATTTGTGCGGCTTTGCTGTATTGTTTAATGCATCTTGATAACGGGGGTTCTGTGTTAAAAAATCCACAAAATCATTCACGCTATCTTTTATTGAGTCATACGCTCTAAAGCTTGCTTGCTTTTTAACTGCAGCGCCTTGCTCAAACTCTAAAGTGACCTTACTGGTTTTTTCGCCCTGCCAACTTTTATCTGACTTTATATTGAATAAATTATTTGAGCTATTGCCATCACCTTTTCTGATAATATGTTTACCCCAACCAGTCTCTAATGCTGCTTGCGCAACCATAACCGCCGGATTTAAACCAATTTTCTTAGCCGCTGTTTTTGCATGCTCCCACACGGTGCTTACAAATTCCTCAGCATTTTCAAATGTGCCAGACGCTATGTTTTGTTCGCTTTTTTCAGTTGAATCAACGAGCGGCACTTTTTCAGTGACCTTTTGGTTTTCTTGATGAGGTAAGGTGCTACCCGCACGTTGGTCACTAAAGAAATCTGACGTTGTACGAAGAACAGAGCCTGGCATAAAGTTTTTTCCATCTGGCGATAGTTGCTGCACAATTAAATCTGCAAGACCTAAAGAGCCATTTGATGAAAGCTCTGTAGCCATCTGTTGGTCGTGCATTTCTTCAAAAAACTTAACGCCACTAGCATTAAACGGGCTTTCTTTATCTTCAAAAGCCTCGTTGGCTTTACGCATACTTTTAAGCAGCATTTGGGTGAAAATAGCTTCAAATTGTGCCGCCGCTTTTTTTAACGCCGCTTTAGATGCATCGGTTGATGCATCACCGCTGTTTAAAGCATCTCGACGCAAAGAGTCTAAGTTGCCTAAATCAAAAAAGTTTTGCTTATCTAGATGATTTGTTTCCATCAGCTTTTTGACACAATAATTAATAATACCTAGTTAAATGCAATAATTGAGCCAAAAGAAGAGTAGCGATGAAAGGTTAAGGATGAAAGGTTAAGGGTTAAAGACCCTAGCCCCTAGGGCTTAGAGTCTTATAAAACTAAATTACAACAAGCTGACCGTTAATTGCACCGGCTTCTTTAAGTGCTTCAAGAATCGCCATTAAATCGCCAGGGGCAGCGCCAACTTCATTAATAGCACGAACTAAATCATCAAGGCTTACACCTGGGTCAAATACAAAAGCACGTGAATCATCTTGATTAACGTCAATAATACTTTGTTGGGTAACCACTGTTTCCCCCTCAGCTAGAGGATTTGGCTGCGCCACATTTTGTTGCTCAGCAATGGTCACAGTAAGGCCACCATGTGTAATTGCCGCAGGTTGTAATTTTACATTTTTTCCAATAACTATAGTGCCGGTACGTGAGTTAACAATTATTTTTGCCGAAGTATCTGCAGGCTTAAACTCTAAGTTTTCAAGAGTTGATAAATACGATACACGTTGCGAGGCATCACGAGGTGCAATAACGCGAATAGAAGCTGCATCGAGTGCTTGAGCGCTATTTGGGCCGATTAAATCATTTATGGTTTTCTCTAAACGTTTTGCGGTTGTAAAGTCCGGACGATTTAAATTAAAGGTAATATAATCGTTTTGCATAAATGGGCTTTTAACGGCACGTTCAACCGTGGCACCGTTTGGCACACGCCCTACGGTTGGCGTATTAATAACGACTCGGCTGCCATCTAGGCCTTCAGCACCTAAGCCACCAACAATTAAGCTCCCTTGTGCAATAGCGTATACATTACCATCAACCCCTTTTAAAAATGTTTGTAGTAATGTGCCACCGCGCAGGCTGCCAGCACTGCCAATCGATGACACAGTAATATCTATAGTTTGCCCTGGCTTTCTAAATGGAGGGAGTTCTGCATGAACCGCGACTGCTGCAACATTTTTAATTTTTGGCTTTAAACTCGCAGGTAGTGTAATACCAAAACTATTAAGCATGCCTTTAAAACTTTGCTCGGTAAAACGGCTTTGCTCTCCGGTACCCGGTAAACCAACAACCAATCCATAGCCCACTAATTGGTTTGAGCGCACCCCTTCGACCATAGACACATCTTTAATTCGCTCAGCACTGGCAGTAAATTGCCAGCCTAGTAGCACCATAAAACAAAAAACTTTAAAACCATTCATGTTGAATGTCCTCTAAAAGGGAAACAATGAGCTACTAAAGAAACGCGTTAACCAACCCGGGCTTTGTGCCTCTTGAGTTTGACCCTTACCTGAATACTGAATACGCGCATTCGCAATACGATTAGACTCAACGGTATTATCAGCATTAACATCTTGTGGACGCACTAACCCCTCTAAGCGAATAAATTCTTCACCGGTATTTAGCGTTAGCCATTTTTCACCGCGAATCACTAAATTACCATTTGGTAATACTCGCATCACGTTAACCGAAATATCGCCAACTAGGCTGTTTGATTGATTTGATTTTGAGTCACCTTTAAACGACGCATCACTACCAACCCCAAATTGAATACTATCGCCACCAATATTAACCGGTAAACCACCTAAACCAATAACAGGATCGAGGCTAGCATCTGTTTGTTTATCTGTTTCTGTTTTAGCCGCTTTTGTGGCTTGGGTTGACTCTTGCAATTTAACCGTAATGATATCGCCTGTTCTAAGTGCTTTCTTATCGGCATATAAGTCATTCGATAACTGAGTACTGAATAAAGAGCCAGTTGCTACCACTGGCTCCATATTAGGCTCAGGATACATAGGTGCATAGTAGGGATCGTCCTGCACTACTTCATTATTTTGTGTAGATACACAACCGCTTAACAGTAAAGTCCCTACTGCAAATAACATGATATTACGCATACAATCCCCCAAGACTATAATTGTTGATTGATGTAGCTCATCATTTCATCAACCGCTGAAATTACCTTTGAGTTCATTTCGTAAACTCGCTGAGTTTCAATCAAATTAACCAACTCTTCGGTCACATTTACATTTGATGTTTCAAGTGAACCTTGAATAATTGTGCCTAAACCTTCAACACCTGGGTTACCTTGAACAGGTGCACCACTTACTGCAGTTTCGGTGTACAGATTTTGCCCTATCGGCTCAAGGCCCGATGGATTAATAAAATCACTAATAGTAATTTGACCAATAACTACGTTTTCGGCTTGGCCTTTTATGCGCACCGATACTTCACCATCTTGTGACACGGTGATTGACTGTGCATCATCAGGCACGTTCATTTCTGGCTGAACAACGTAACCGGCACCCGAAGTAACCACACGCCCCTCACCGTCAGTAGTAAACTGGCCGTTACGCGAATAAGCAATATTGCCATCTGGCTGTAATACTTCGAAAAACCCAGGACCAGAAATCATCCAATCTAATGAATTTTCAGTGGTGAGCATGTTACCTTGGGAAAAGTTTTTCTGATTAGCGACAACCTTAGTACCCGCACCCAGCATTAAGCCTGATGGCATTTCGGTATCTTGCGATGAACGTCCGCCTGGTTGGTTAATATTTTGGTAGAGTAAATCTTCAAAAATAGCGCGGCTTTTTTTGTAACCTACAGTACTGGCATTCGCTAAGTTATTTGATATAACCGATATATCAGTTTGTTGAGCGTCAAGCCCAGTTTTACTTATCCATAATGCTGGATTCATAATAATATCCTCACGTTAAAGTTAAACTATGCGCATCAGCTGCTCTTGACGTTCGTCAATCTCTTCAGCTGTTTTCATCAGTTTTACTTGTAATTCAAATTGGCGTTGGTGATTGATCATATCGACCATTTCATGCACAGGATTTACATTCGACATTTCTAACGTGCCGCTCAGTACTTGAACATTAGCTGATGTTTCAACAGTTTCACCTGGCTTGGGCCTAAACAGACCATCATTGCCTTTTTCAAGCGTAGCGTTGTTTGCATCAATCACTTTTAGCCGATCAACTTCTTCTAAAAAGTTAGCCGGTGCGCCTTGAGGGCGAACTTGAATAGTGCCATCTTTGCTAAATTCTATTTTTTCAATGGGTACGGGTAATATGATTGGCCCGCCTTCGCCAATAACTTGACGACCATGACTTGTCATGAGCATGCCTTCGGCTGTGATATTTAATGTGCCTACTTTGGTATAGGCTTCATTTCCTGAGGCATCTTGAACACTCAGCCATGCGTTATCACTCATCGCTATGTCTAAGTCGCGACCTGTTTCAACAATACCCCCCGATGTCATGTTTGCGCCTGGGCGCTCCTGCATAGCAAAAACACGGGTCGGCAAACCTTCACCGAAAGCCTGCATTGATCGTGCTTGCGCAAAATCAGATTTAAACCCTGTGGTATTCGCATTTGCCAAATTATTGGCTTTAAGAGCAAGCCCTTGCAGGCTTTGTTTAGCGCCAGATGCCGCTATGTAGACCATTTTATCCATAACATCGACTCATTAAGAAATCTATACATGTGTAAATGCAATATAAGTGCCAAATTAAGTTTAAGTATGAATAAGATTTTAGGAGAGTAATAAAAAAGGCTGCACGTAGCAGCCTAAGTAAATCAAAATATGATTATCGGATCTGAAGGATGTTTTGTTGAATAGTTGAATTAACCTCAAGCGCACGAGAGTTTGCTTGGAAGTTACGCTGCGCACTAATCAAATCAACAAGCTCATTGGTTAAGTTTACGTTAGATTGTTCAAGAGCTGACGAATTGATATTGCCTAGTGTTCCTGAACCTGGCTCACCCGCGATTGGTTCACCTGACGTTAGACTCTTTTTCCAAGCAGTATCACCCACTTGCTGTAGACCTTGTGAGTTCGAGAAACGCACCATAGCGACTTGCCCTAAGAAAGTTGAATCACCATTACTGTATGACGCTACGACTTTTCCATCGGTACCAATATCAATACCTGCTAAGCGACCAACCGTCGCACCATCCTGCTCAAGTGCTTTTACCTCAAAGCGACTTGCATATTGAGTAGGTATTTTATTTGTTGTAGCAGCTTGATCCCGCCAATTTATCTCTACATCAACAGGAAAGCTTGCACCATTTGAAAGCAAGTCAGATAACCCTGCAGCAGCTCCTGCACCACCTGGCACTGTTAATGGGTTAAATGTATTACCTGTGTTCGCAATACCATTAGTATCTTGCGGAAGACCACTAGAATCAAATTTAAATGTGCTTATTGGTGTATAGGGAGCCACCGTTTGCTCTACACCATTAGTATCAAAGGATTTACCGTCTAATGTAGCATGCACATCCCATTGATTCTCATCGCCGGGAACGCTGGGGTCATTTTTAACAAAGAAAAATTGAATTACATGAGGTTCACCTAATGAGTCATAAACCGTTGTTGAGGTCGATGAATTGTAAGTCGCACTCTCGGCTGGATCAAAAGGAAGAGTTGGAGAATCTACTCGTGAATCAAGGTTAAATGAACTATATACAGTTGTTGTTGCACGAGGAGAACCAGACGAATCAGGAATTTGTAAAGCAGAAGAAGTACTAAGACTTACAGAAGTCGTATCTCCTGTTGCTTCATCGACAGGAAAACCTTGTAAATAATTGCCTTTAGCATCAACAACAAAGTTATCTTTATTAAGCTTAAACGCGCCTGCACGAGTGTAAGTAAAATCTTGAGCGCCTAAATCTTGACTCATGGCAAAATAACCCTCACCCGTAATCGCTAAATCAAGTGAGTTATTAGTAAACTGCAACGAGCCTTGGTGAAACTGCTGGGCAACCATCGTGGTTTGCACACCATCACCATTTTTGGTTTTACCTGCGCTAAATACCGATGATGCGTACACATCAGCAAATTCGGCGCGAGACTCTTTAAAGCCCGTGGTATTTACGTTGGCAATGTTATTGGCGGTAACATCTAAATCTTTTTGTGCGGCAGCAAGGCCTGTTAATGCAATATTGAAGCTCATAATTAACCTCTAACCTAAAAATATTTAGCCTATTGGCTAAAAAATACATAAAATCTATTACGCGATTTCTGCGACATCAGTCAGCCTAACCGCACCTTCTTTAGTATTAATAATAATGCCACTTGAGCCATTAATATTAACACTCTCAATATTTTTGAATGTAGCTATAGGAAGGCTAGAAAACTCACCATCCGTGCTACCCTCTGCTTTAATATTATATTCACCAGGTGGTAGTCGTTCACCAGTCTCATTGGTACCATCCCATGCAAAGCGGATAGCCCCTGCAGGCTGAGTGCCTAAATCAATAGTTTTAACCAACTGCCCTGATGCATCTTCAATGCGAATCATTAAACTATCGACTGGTTTTTCAGCTAAAACAGAACCTTTTGATTCACCCGACTCATTAAGCTCAAGTGTATTCGACTCCAACAGCGCTTGTTTGCCAACCAGTGTTGATGCTTGCAATGCCGAATTTGATGTCATCGACGCGGCTAAAGACTCAAAGTTAGAGTTTAAATTTGAGATCCCTTCGGCCATGGTAAAGTTTGTCATTTGTGCAATCATCTGATCGTTATCAGCTGGTTTGCTTGGATCTTGAAAAGACAATTGCTGTGTTAACAACGAAAAGAAATCTTCTTGGGTTAACGCATCACTTTCTTCTTTTTTTGGCACTTGCTTATCTTGCCAACGTAAAGAGTCCATGTAGGATGAAGAAGTACTAATATCGTTACTCATGAGCTACCCTCAGTTACCGCTGACCTAACAGCAGTGTTTTACTTAACATTTGCTTAGCTGCATCGGCAACTTGAACATTTGTCTGATAAGAGCGAGAAGCAGAAATCATATTTGCCATCTCCTCAACAACATTCACGTTGGGTTTGTAAATATATCCATTTTCATCCGCACTAGGATGATTTGGGTTATATTCGATTTGTAGTGGTTTATTACTTTCAACCACTCCTAACACTTTTACACCAACGGCAGAGCCCTGTGGGTTGCTTGCTGACGCTGACGCTTTTGTAAGCTCCGCAGCAAATACAGGTTGTCGCGCTCGGTACGTCTCATTTTGTGAAGAGCTAATTGTATTGGCATTAGAGATATTACTTGCCGTGGTATTTAATCGCACGTTTTGCGCGCTCATACCAGAACCAGCAATATCAAACACATTATATAAACTCATAATTAGGCTCCTTGACTACCGAGGGCTTTTTTCAGGCCTTTAAATTTACCATTAAGAAACTGGACACTGGCCTGATACTCCATAGCATTCTGTGTATACAAGTTCCGTTCCACTTGTATATCAACAGAGTTGCCATCACCTGTATCTGTTTGATTTGGCGTACGAAATAGTTCATTACTACCTACACTACGGGTACCACCGGCAATGTGTTTTTCATTGGTTCTTACCATGGTATTGCCGCTTAGTTGGTTGGACTTTGCCGTTTTTAATGCTGAGGCAAAATCGATATCTTTTGCTTTATAGCCGGGCGTATCAGCATTTGCGATATTAGTAGCGAGCATTTCTGCTCTTTGCGAACGGATCAACATCGCATGCGGATGCACGCCTAATGCTTTATCAAAACTGATAGCCATAACTACCTCCAAAAAATTGACTCAGTACCGATAAAGCAATAAATGAGCCAGCAGTGAAAATAGTGATGATAAAAACAAAAAACGACGCAATAGGCGTCGTTTAGAGTAGGGATAATATATTAATGAAGGTCATTTCTTTTGATAAATGATACCAGGGTTACAACGCACCATATCAAAGTCAGTACTTAAACCAGACATAGACTCCGACGCACCTAAAAATAAATACCCCTTAGGGTTAAGTGCTTGAGAGAATTGTGCAATTATTTTAGCTTTCACCTCAGGTGAAAAGTAAATTAAAACATTACGGCAAAATATAATATCGAACTTACCCATTAAGGCGTACGAATCGAGCAAATTTAAATGCCTAAAGCTCACTTGCTTTTTCAATGAATCAACCACTTGTGCCATACCATTGCCGCTGTCTTTAAAAAACTTTTTACGACGTTCAGCAGAGAGTCCGCGAGCCAATGCCAATGCATCATATTCAGCATGTTTACACATATCAAGCATGGTATTTGATATATCTGTACCAATTATTTGTGCACCCATTTTTAAAACACCAGGGCTGCTGGATTGAAACTCAGCAACCGACATCGCTATTGAGTAGGGTTCTTGTCCTGATGAGCTCGCCGCAGACCATATTTTTAATGGCCTATTTAACGTTTTAAACTCAGGGAATAATCTGGTTTTAAGTAACTCAAACGGATACTGATCTCTAAACCACAATGTCTCATTGGTTGTCATGGCATCAACAACGGCTGCGCGCAACTGGCGCTCATGCACACCGAGAGTTTTACTTACCAATTCAGACAACGATTCAACATTAAATCGAGACATTAATGGTGCCAAACGGCTCTTTACCAAATACTGCTTATTTTCACCTAAAACAATACCGCACTGTTGTTCTAAAAATAAGCGAAATTGATCGTATTCGTTTTGCTGCAAATCTTTATTAGTCAAATCAATAACACCTATGTTTATTAATCACGATGAACCCATTTATTAACGGCTGTTGCAAGCTCGTCTGGGTTAAATTTTGCAATAAAATCATCTGCTCCTACTTTTTCAATCATCGCTTGATTGAAAACACCACTCAATGATGTGTGTAAAATCACATGTAGTGGCGCAAGTTTAGGATTAGCTTTGATTTCTGCAGTCAGCGTGTAACCATCCATTTCTGGCATTTCTACATCAGAAATGAGTAGCCCTACTCGCTCTGTAATATCATTTACGCAATCGAGCTCTGCAATTTCTTTTAATCTTATTAAAGCTTCTTTACCATTTTTAGCCAACTCAGTTGTTACACCTAATGGTTCCAATGCTCGTTTTACTTGATTTCGCGCAACAGCCGAATCATCAGCAATAAATACTATTCTCTCGCCTAAATCTTTTTGTATATTACCTTGCGAGGCGACATCATCGCTCACGGTAGTATTAACTGGGCAGATTTCGTTTAAGATTTTTTCTACGTCGAGTATCTCAACGAGCTCATTTTCAATTTCAGTGACGGCTGTTAAATAAGAATAACGACCCGCTCCTGACGGCGGTGGCATTATTTTTTCCCAGTTCATGTTAACTATACGTTCAACACCACCTACTAAGAATCCTTGCACTGTACGGTTATACTCAGCAATTATTATAAAGCCATCTTCGATGCTTTTTATTGGGCGCCCGCCTACGGCCATAGATAAATCAATCACCGAAATAGTTTGCCCACGAATATGTGCTACGCCACGGATATAAGTGTTAGATTTCGGCATGCTAGTCAATGGAGGGCATTGAAGAACTTCTCTTACCTTGAACACATTAATACCAAAGCGCTGACGCCCATTAAGCTTAAATAACAATAATTCCAAGCGGTTTTGCCCAACCAACTGTGTACGTTGGTTTACTGAGTCTAAAATGCCGGCCATTTAAATCTCCTAAGAAAACAAATATAAGGAACGATAATTGCTTTCAATTAATAAAGCGTCATAACACAACGGGGGCGTCTAAATTCTGACGCAAAATATTTATACCCTGTTTGCAACCATAAGCATAGTCGAAACATTATGAGTTTGTTAAAAAAAACCAGAAGATACAGTGTTTTTTATTTTCTTGCTAGCCTCTGCTTCGCTTTGCCACTAAAGGCACAAGTATTTAGTAAAGAGTTATTGCAAGAAATGGCTGTATCTTATGTTGCTCAAAAAGCAGTGACTACAAATGATAACAAAATACAGTTTAGCGCATTACCGTTAGATAGCCGCATTCCCGATCGCCAATGTAATTCTGAGCCTGAGCTAATAACGCCAAGTGAGCCTCCCTTTAATCGCCAAGTCACTATTCAAATAAAATGTAACGATAGTGACAACTGGGCACAGTACGTTCATGTCAGAATCACTGAATCAGCACCTGTTGTAGTTGCAACTACCAATTTAGCACGAGGTGAAGTGATTACTCCATCCCATTTAAGTATTGATATGCGCCCTGCACACTTTATCAGAGCGCAGTACCTTGAAGATCCAACGGCTCTTATTGGTAGTCGTAGCAAACGCAACATCCGTGAAGGAATGCCCGTTTTACTTAATCAAATATGTATGGTGTGCAAAGGTGATTCTGTTACAATTTATGCTAATATCAAAGGGTTAAGAGTGAAAACGACGGGTATTGCATTAGAGGATGGCACCTTGGGCGAGCAAGTAAGAGTAGAAAACAAAAAGACAGGTAAAGTTTTAAATGCGCGTGTAGATGGTGTAGAGTCTGTGCAAGTAAATATTTAATATAAATTTATGCTAAAGTATCTTTAATAAATGCCGATATAAAGGCATCAGTTGGGCAATATACGGATTTTTATTATGGTCGGTCAAGTAAATAAATCAAATCAACAACCGAGTGTTTTAACAAACACTCAACAGCAAAAAGTTGATTTAAAAAGAGATAATGCAAATACACAGGCGGCACAAACGCCTTCACCTAAAGCTGCCAGCGATTCGGTGAGCTTAACACCGCAAGCTAAGCAATTAAAATCGTTACAAGAGAAAGCACAGCAGTCTTCTGGTTTTGATAGCAACAAAGTTGCTGAGCTTAAAAAAGCGATTACTGAAGGTAATTATCAAATCGACAGTGAGAAGCTTGCCAAAAATCTAGCAGACTTTGAGTTTAACGTTTATGGCTGATCACAATAGTTTAATTACAATTAAACTAAATGAGCAAATTACTTGCTTAACAAAACTGAGCGAGTTACTCACTCAGGAGCTTACTGCGATTGCATCTCGAAGAGGTGAAGGTTTAAAAGAAATTGCCCAACAAAAAATGTCTTTTTTAACCAGTATAAGCACCCTTGATAAAGAACTCAGCAAACTGATTGCCAGTAATGATCAGCAAACAGATGAAAACGCTGACTTAATAAAGCTAACTCGAGAAAAGCTTGAGCAGTGTCAAAAACAAAATGAAGTTAACGCTCACGCAGCGCATCAAGCGCAGTTAAGTGTAAAGCAATTAAAGGGGATTTTAATTGGCGCACCTTCGTCTATGACCTACGATCAAGCCGGTAGCGTAGTTAATACTGACAACAGCATTGTGCGTAACCTAAAAGCCTAAAGAATACTCATAAAAAAACGCCTAAACGAATAATCGTTTAGGCGTTTTTTTATGAGTAATAATTTGTCGGTTAGTAATAACTTGTCGCTTAGTAATAAGTGACTTTTTTCACTTCCCGTGGTTTTATCTCACCGATGTACAAGTCGTGTACGCGCTTCATATTAAGCTCAAGCTCAGTAATATACATATCATTAACGGCATAAGTTTTTATAATTTGCGCGCCTTTTATAATACCTTGCACTTTACTCTGTAAATAATCATCTTGGGCAACAGAGCCTGCGACGGTTGTGCCAGCGGTAATTTTTTGCCCGTACACTTGTTCCGTTAGTTCGCGGTATGCTTCTAGCTTGGAGGCTTTAATTGCCATAAGCTGTTTTTGAGTGTCATTACTTCCCGACTGCAAACTAATGGGCGCGTACCCTATTGCTTTTAATACAGGGTAATTATTTGGCTCAACATATTTATATTCAACGTGCTTATCAAATATATTGCTACAACCGCTTAACGTTAAGCAGCCTAATGTGATCATTAATGGCATTACTCGCATCATATAGGGCCTTTAAAAACTAATTAAACTCAGTTATGCACGTTTAATGCCAGTGATACCTATATTCTGTAACAACAAATAATAGTGGTACATTACTTGCTGAGACTCATTAACGCTAACGTTTAATTGGAGTAAGAGTATGAAGTCGTTTTTAAAAGCAGTATTGGCAGGATTAAGCACCACTGCTGTATTAACGTTTTCACCTTTTACTCACGCTCAGTGGTATGAGTCTACAGGCCATGCGGTTATTCAAAATAGCGACATTCCCGGTGCAAAGGCCGCTGCAATAAAAGATGCGATTACCCAAGCCCTTGTATTCTCTGGTGCGCGGGTGAGCTCGGTGCAAACACTTGTTGATGGTGTTTTAACCCAAGATCAGCTAAAAATAAGTAGCCAAGGCGAAATTCAAAAAATAGAGCTTGTCAGTGAAAACCGCAGTAGTGATGAGTTTGCAATTACCTTACGCTTAGATATCTTTGCGCAAACAGAGCAATGTCCACAAAGTAACTTTAATAAGTTTATAGCCGTCACGCAAAGCCAATTAACAAATCGTGAACAAGCGAGAATGGGTCAAATATTTGACATTAACAAAGCAGTCAGTAAAAACATTTATACCTCGTTGCAAAAATCAAAAATGAGTGCAATACCCGTTGCCTATTTCAACAAAGCTATAAAGGTTGATACCTACTTTAATCAACAGCATGACTATTCAAACAGTCAGTTAGAAGAAATTTCATCACGCAGCAACGCGCAATATGTGCTGTTAAGTCAAATAACCAGTTTATCTACCAGCGATAAACTCAATAGCGACTATGCGTTTTGGCAAGATGAAAGCTATCAGCGCCACTACCAAATAGAGTTTAGCTTATTTAATGGCACCACTTATGAGCCGTTATGGCAAAATAGCTATCAAAGCCAAGCAATTTGGCCATTTGAAAAAACAGCCATTATTGATGTAAATAGTAATCGGTTTTGGCAATCACCTTTTGGCCAAAGCATTAGTGATATAAACCAAACCTTAAGTTACGACCTACAAGCTGCCATGGCCTGTCTACCTACTCAAGGTAAAATAATGCATATGGAAAACAATAAATTAGTGATTAATTTAGGTAAGGCTCATGGCTTAGAAAAAGGCCAACAACTGAGTATTGCCCATCATAATTATTTAACCGACGCACAAGGCAACACTATGCCGCATACCATCACTACACTTAACCGTATACGAATTGAGCAGCTTTATCAGCACAGCGCTATTGCCGTTAGTATTAATGATCAGCCTTTGCCGGGCGTACAAATTAATGACATTGTAGAGATTGCCGAGCAATAGCCGCATGTAAAATGCTAAAGCGCCTCGCTTAGTTTAGCCCTTAAATTAGAGTGGGCGCTTAACCACTGAGCCAATTGCTCAACCCCAGATAAGTGCGGGTAATGCTTTCTACATGCAAATACAATATTACGTTGTTGATTAGGAAAAATAGGCAAATAATGAATACCCACTCGTGGTATTGCTGCAAGTTTTGGCACAAATGTAATTCCATCATCCATCGCCACCAGCGCTAATAAAGTCTCAAGGCTATTTCCTTGATACTGGCTGGAAACATCGACTCCTGCCGAAAAACAAAATTGCTGGGCTTGATCTTTAAAGCAATGGCCATCACTTAACATTAATAGGTTGCAACCTTGCAGGTCTTGCAGTGCCACTTTTTTATGCTTACACAATGTGTTATCGCTTGATACGGCAACTAAAAAGTCTTCTTTATATAAATCAATGGTATGGTAACTTTTAAGTTCAGGTACATCCGCTAAAATTGCAAAGTCGACTTCACCACTTTCTAGCGCAGCTAAAATAGTGGTTGTTTGCATTTCAATAAACGAAAACTGGCTATTTATAAACGATGCTTTCATTGATGTTAGTAGCGTAGGTAATAAATAAGGCGCAATCGTTGGAATAATACCAATGGTAAGCTTGCCCTGCAGTGGTTCATTAGATGTTGCTGCCAGCTCTTTTAATATTTGTGTTTGCTCTAGAACGACAGCTATTTGTGTCAATAAACGTTCACCTTTGGCAGTTAAGGTAACGTGCTTGGTAGAGCGATCAAAAATAATAACACCCAATTCTTGCTCAAGCTTTTTAATTTGCCCGCTTAAGGTAGGCTGGCTTACAAAACAGGCATCGGCCGCTTTACGAAAATGCTTATAGTGGGCAACCGCTTTGACATACTCTAAATCTTTTAAGTTCATATTCACACTCAACCTGATAGTTTACATCTATCAGTTTAATACAAACAAACGATTGGAACTATATTTAAATACTCGCCATAATGGCTATCAACAAATCAAGAGGAACTAAAAAACATGTTAAACAATATTGAAGGTCAAACAATCCCAAACGTAACATTCGCAACGCGTCAAAACGACGAATGGAAATCAGTAACTACAGACGACATTTTTAAAGGTAAAACGGTTGTTGTATTTTCACTACCAGGTGCATTTACACCTACGTGTTCATCAACGCACTTACCACGCTATAACGAACTAGCTGGCGTACTTAAGCAAAATGGCGTTGATGACATTGTTTGTGTATCAGTAAACGATACGTTTGTAATGAACGCATGGGCTGAACATCAAGAAGCGCAAAACATTACCTTACTACCAGATGGTAACGGTGAATTTACCGACGGCATGGGCATGTTAGTTGATAAAAACGATTTAGGTTTTGGCAAGCGCAGCTGGAGATACTCTATGTTGGTTAAAGATGGCGTAGTAGAGAAAATGTTTATTGAGCCAGATTTACCAGGCGACCCATTTGAAGTATCAGACGCTGACACTATGCTTGATTACATCAACCCAACTCAAGTAAAACCAGAAGCAGTTACTCTATTTACTAAGCCTGGCTGTCCTTTCTGTAAAAAAGCAAAAGAGCTACTTACAGCTAAAGGCTTTGCATTTGAAGAAATCGTAATGGGCGCTGGCGCATCACTTACCAGCCTTAAAGCGGTATCGGGCCGTGAAACCGTACCACAAGTATTTATTGGCGGTAAGCACATTGGTGGCTCAGACGACCTAGAAAAATACTTTGCTTAATTAAGTAAATAAAACAGGGGCTGCAACGCCCCTGTTTACTAAAGGAAAAACACTATGAAAGAATTGCAAACCGACGTTGTTGTTATAGGTGCAGGTACCGCTGGTTTAAGTGCCTATCGTAATGCTAAACAATTTACTCAAAACGTACTTATGATTGAATCAGGCCCATACGGTACAACCTGCGCACGTGTTGGTTGCATGCCAAGTAAATTATTGATTGCCGCAGCAGAAGCCGCCCATTCAATAGAAATGGCCCCTGCCTTTGGTGTTCACAGCTCAAAACCGGTTATTGACGGTAAAGCCGTTATGGCACGAGTAAAAAGTGAGCGCGATCGCTTTGCAGGATTCGTAGTAGAAGCGGTAGATGAAATACCTAGCGAAGATAAAATTCGTGGCTATGCACAATTTTTAGACGCCAACCGCGTACAAATAGACGACCACACCATTATTACTGCCAAACGCTTTGTAATTGCAACGGGTTCACGCCCTTCTTACCCAGGCGTATTTAATAACTTTGGCGACCGACTGATTATAAATGACGATGTATTCGACTGGGATGATTTACCAGAATCAGTAGCCGTATTTGGCCCTGGCGTTATAGGCCTTGAAATTGGCCAAGCGTTGCACAGATTAGGAGTAAAGGTAAAACTATTTGGCGTAGGTGGTGCCATAGGCCCATTAACCGACCCCGTGGTTAAAGATTACGCTAACACTGTATTTGCAGAAGAATTTTATGTTGATACCGACTCAAACGTATCAGACATGAAAAAAGTAGGTAATAAAGCAGAGCTAACCTATACCGACAAGCAAGGTGTTAAACATACTAAGCAGTTTGACTATGTACTGGCTGCAACTGGGCGAGTACCAAACACCGATAAGCTAGGGTTAGAAAATACCGGCATAGAGCTTGATGAACGTGGCGTACCAACGGCCGATGCCCATACTATGCAATGTGGAGACTCACACATATTTATAGCTGGTGATGCCAGTAACATGCTGCCGCTGCTTCACGAAGCATCTGATCAAGGAACAATCGCAGGGCAAAACGCAGGCCGCTACCCTCAAGTGCGTGCTGGTTTACGTAGAGCTAAAATTGCCGCTGTGTTTAGCGACCCACAAATTGCCATGGTTGGTGAAAGCTTTAAAGAAATTAGCCAACGTTTAGGAAGTTGTGATTGCTTTGAGATAGGCGAAGTTAGCTTTGAAAACCAAGGTCGCAGCCGCGTTATGCTAAAAAACAAAGGGCACATGCGCGTATATGCCGAGCACGGTACCGGTTTATTTTTAGGTGCTGAATTTATAGGCCCACAAGCAGAGCACATTGCTCATTTATTAGCATGGGCTGTACAAAACAAAATGACTGTACCACAAATGCTTGATATGCCTTTTTATCACCCTGTTATTGAAGAAGGCCTACGCACTGCACTGCGTGATTTAAACGCTAAATTAAAATTTGGCCCAGACATTATTAACCATTGTATGGAATGTGGCCCAGGCGCATAACACATTACTCATACACACTTACTACTCAAAGCCAAAACTGTTGTTTTGGCTTTTTTGTGTTAAAAACTGGTATATAAAATGGAGTTTAAACTGCTACACTCAGATTAATAAACAAACAAAAATGGACCGAAAATGAGCAATAATAAATATAGACTTGTCACTCGAAGCGATTTTGACGGCCTAGTGTGTGCCGTATTACTAAAAGATTTAGATTTAATCGACGATATTTTATTTGTGCATCCAAAAGACATGCAAGACGGTAAAATAACCATTACCAGCAACGACATTACCACTAACCTCCCTTATGTTGCCGGTTGTCATATTGCATTTGATCACCACTTGAGTGAAACCGTTCGTAACGCAAGCGATATAAAAAACCACATTATTGACCCAGATGCGCCCTCTGCAGCACGCGTTGTTTATGATTATTATGGCGGTGCAGAGAAATTCCCTAATATTTCAACTGACATGATGGAAGCGGTCGATAAAGGGGATTCTGCACAATTTTCAAAAGATGAAATTTTAAACCCAACAGACTGGGTACTGATGAACTTTATTATGGATGCGCGCACAGGACTTGGCCGTTTTCGTGAATTCAAAATTTCTAATTACCAGCTGATGATGAAGTTAATTGACGCCTGTAAAGATCACAGCATAGAACAAATACTAGCAATGGAAGATGTTGCCGAGCGTGTTGCTTTATATCACGAGCACAACGCACAAGCTAAAGAGCAAATAGACCGCTGCTCATCAGTACACGACAACTTAGTGGTCCTTAATTTAACCGAAGAAGAAACCATTTACGCCACTAACCGCTTTGTTATTTACGCCATGTTCCCCGAGTGTAATATTTCAATTCATAAAATGTGGGGGCTTAAAAAGCAAAACGTGGTGTACGCCATTGGTAAATCAATCACCAACCGCAGCTCAAATACTAATGTTGGCGAGTTATGCCTTAAATACGGCGGCGGCGGCCATTTAAATGCCGGTACTTGCCAAGTAGACACTGACAAAGCCGAAGAAGTATTGAGCGAGCTTATTGCTACAATTACCAGTGATGGCTGAGTTATAGCCTCGGGGTTCGGGGTTCGGGGTTCGGGGTTCGGGGTTCGGGGTTCGGGGTTCGGCAAAGTATTTTATAAAGTGGGCTAATTGATAGCTCGCTTTTTTATTATGCAGAATTTAATGGTAGGTTACTTTGAGCAAAAGCGAACAATTAAAAATTTTAATGTCTGAAGCCCAGATTTGATAATCCTTTTTTTCTTCACCACTTTACTTCATTACTTTGTTTAAGCCATTTATCAAGTACAGTCTCTAATTTAGCTAATTGCTCTGTATGTTTCTCTTGATTCTTAGCTAACTTAGCTATGTTTTGTAGTTTCCAGCGTATAGCTGGCAGTTCTGCTGCATCAGGATAGTCAAACTTTGTCCAATCAGGATCCCCTTGTTTGAATGACAACAAAAATGAGTGATCTCTTTCTGTGAAATGAGCTTGTAATGCAGCTACCATTGCAGGCCTTATAGAAGTTAAGTCTTTTAATTCAACGGGTTTAAAGGTCATGCCATCAAACTCAGCTCGAAACTTCACATCAAGAGGTTGCCAGTTAGGAGCCATAACCTCATTGATAGGTCTTGGGTGGCTTAGTACATAAGTAATAAATCCAACAAATATATCTCGAGAAATACCTTCCTCCGCAAGTAGCATACGAACATCAAACAGGTCGCGAGGGTGCTGGCGATCCATGGCTGCACATAGTTTCCCCCCATAGAGATCGGGCAGACTAACGACTGGAACCTCGGCATAACCAAACTCTTCTTCGACTGATTCTTGCACAGGTAAGCTATCCGGCTTATGCAACGTACCTCTTGCGACTGGAGAGACCTCGATTTTAATTGTTGCGTTAGAACTGGTAACAACTATACGCAGCTCATCTACTTTTTGATCCTGTAACACAGCACTCGTATCTGGTTGAGTATTAATTAAATCGGTAATGCGTTGCAGCGCAGCTTTTACATTTGCTAGCGCTTCATCTCTAGGCTCCAGAGGAAGATAAGCAAGGTCAATGTCCACGGACAGGCGTGGAAAGTCTCTTACAAATAAATTGATAGCTGTACCGCCTTTAAGTGCAAATGAAGGCTCTGTCGCAACTACTGGTAACATTCTAATCAGCAATGAAACTTGCTTGTAGTAAGGGCTCTCTCTATCCATTGTTTGGCTCTTGTTGTTTTACACTTAATATTTCTGGCACAGTGATTTGATAACGCTCATCAAATCGCCCTTGCTCTACCACCTGACGCTTTCCTGAACCTAATGCAATCTTTATTTCATCAATGCGCTGAATCCATTGATGGCCATGATAATGACTCAAAAACAAAAACACTCTATTGGTTTGAACCGAGCTACTACGTTCAAGAAGAGATTGCACTTTTCTAGGACTCAGATTTACAAGCCCTTGAAAAAGCTCTGCTGCATGCTCAAACGAAATTTGCTTCCCGATTGCATCAACAACTTCGTAAGCTGCAAGCTCAGGACAACTCGCTTTTAGCTCTTTTCCTTTAACCGTAATCATTTTTAGGTCTTTTTCAGGGACAACTTCAAGCTTATGGTTACCACTATAAAACCAATTTTGATTGGGAAATTCACGAAACCACTTAGGTAATGATTGTTTGTTCTTCACCCCAATCCAAACTTGTTCTTTGCTTAGCTGTAAATAGTGGCCCAGACCTTGATGAGTCAAGCTGCTTAACCCTGCCAGATGAACAGGATGGTTTAACTGTATGTTCATTGCTTGTAAAACTCCTCCCCAATCAGGCTTAACATCATCATTTGCGCTTGGGCGATAATAAACGCCTGAAGATAATTTTCTCAGCCAACCACTCTGCGCATATTTTTGAGCTAAGGAGTAACTAATTCCGTTCTCAGTCAGCCATTGCTGTAGAACAAGGGCTCCTGGATATGTATGGGCAACCAACCAGTTTATTTTAGATGACATTTTTATACCTAAAGTATGAATATTACTATTTTAGCAAACTCTTGGTTTACAATATTTAGAATTGTAACACTTTTAGTGTTAAAAAAAACAACTGTATAAACTTAAATAAGGAGGGAGGTTACTCCTCTTAGAGGCAGGGCTAAATGTTCACAAAGCTATTACGATGGTGAATGATCTGCTTTAATCAAACAGGACACTTTAATAATGGAATATAATCCAATTATTGAGGTGTTAAATGACAAAA